>CBIHPB010000034.1:0-16936 GCA_966211485.1 uncultured Bdellovibrio sp. | reverse complement strand
GTCTTCACACTGCGAATGAATGGCGCTGACGTAGCGTGGGAAAGCGCGAACATGGGCCGAGTACTGGCGCACATAGTCTTGCAGCGTCTCGCGTGACAACGTGCCCCGCATCCAATCCTGATAAAAGGGATGTTTTAGCATGTGCAGGGATTCCAAAGCCAAAGAAAACACAGATGACGACGGGTTCATCATGGACCTCCTAATCTTGGCCGGAAGATTGCCCCTCGGCACTTGCTTAGGAAAGCTAAATTGGCTAATGACATCGTTTAATGAATCTAAACAATGTGGATCTCAATAAAATTGCCGTCTTCTGCCAAGTCGTCGACTCGGGAAATTACCGTCTTGCCAGCGAAGTTCTGAACGTGACTCCATCGGCGCTCAGCCAAACGATTTCGGTGCTTGAGCATTCATTGGGGTTCCCGCTTTTCCATCGTATTGGAAAAAAACTGGTACCGACTGAAAGCGGTCTCGATCTGCATCACGAATTTCGCATTTATCATTCCGCCTTCGGACAAGCGATCCAAAAAATCGCCAGCGAAAAAGACAATGTTCAAGGGGTTTTGAGAATTGGCGCCTATCTCGAATACGCAAAATCACAATTATCACCAATTCTTGCAGCTTTCTTAACAGCACACCCAAAAGCGCAGGTGAAAATGACTTTCGAAACACCCAGTCGCTTGCAGCACCAGCTGGAAAACGGCCGTCTGGATTTATGCTTTTCGATTTTCCCATCACTGCAATCTCGAGTGATCGAATCTCACCCGGTCTACAACGAAGAGTTGGTCTTAGTTTCGCCCAAAGGAATGCTGCCAGAAAAACCCAGCTTCCAGCAAGTGATGGAGACGCCGATGATCGAGTACTATTTCAACCACCAGCCAATTCGCCGCTGGATTGCTCTGCATTTCAAAAAGCGCCCGCAAAAGCTGCCAATTCGTGCTTACGCCTCGACGGCCGAGATGGTACTTTCCATCGTGCGCGAAGGCGCCGGTATCGGAGTTGTACCTAAATTTATTTTGAATTCGCAGTCAGGAAGCGGGCTCACCCTCGTGCGCCCAACAGAAAAGAAATTTTCCGATCATATCTGGATGCTCGAACACAAGATCTCAAGCCAGCGACCAGCTCAACAAGCTTTCAAAGATTATGTGACAAAGACTCTGGCAAAGAGTCGATAGACTCTGCGTCGACCGATTCTAACTTGGCATTCTTCAGCTGCTCCCACTCACCGAGATATTCGGAAACATCACCGGGCTTAAAGATCGTCGCAGCGACCGGATTCTTGTATTCGGCCTGAACGCCGTCCCAGCCTTGATACTTGCGCGCAGTTGGAGTGCGCCACATTTCAAACTCGGGAACCAGCGGAACTTTCCCGCCGCCATCCGGAATGTCCAACGACAAATTTGGAACCGCTAAACCAGATAGATGGCCCCACAGCTCGTGCTGGATTTCTAATGAATCTTCGATCGTCGTGCGCAGATGATCGGTCCCCTCGGAAGGATCGCACTGAAACATGTAGTACGGCTTTACTCGCAGATACAAAAGCCGACGAGACAAGGCCTGCACGATCGCAGGATGATTGTTCACTCCGTTCAGCAGCACCATCTGATTCATCACCGGAACGCCGTTATCCACAAGATTTTCCAGGGCGATCCGCGCTTCCGCCGTCACTTCGCGCGGATGATTGAAATGAGTCATCAAAAAAACCGGCGCATATCGACGCAAGAGCCGACCCAATTCAGGCGTCACCCGCATCGGGCAAACCACCGGCATCCGCGTACCCACGCGAATGATCTCGACATGCTCAATATCACGCAAATCCGACAGCACTCGCTCAAGCTGCGAATCCGACAAAGTCAGCGGATCTCCGCCCGACAAAATCACTTCGCGAATTCCAGGATGCGATCGAATGTAATCCAAAGCCTGCTCGTACTGATCCGCTTTGATGAAAGCCTGATCCTGACCTGTGAAATGCTTGCGAGTGCAATAGCGGCAGTAAACGCTGCAGATATCCGTCACCAGAAAAAGCACACGATCTGAATAGCGGTGGATGATTCGTGGAACCGGATTATTCTTTCGCTCTCCCAAAGGATCCAACATGGCCTGCTGACCCGGGGTTAATTCTAGCGCTGAAGGCATTAAAATCCGACGAATCGGATCCATTTCTTCCGCGCGCGCCAACGAGGCGTAGTACGGAGTCGTGCGAATATTGAAAATTTCGCTGCCTTCATCAAAAGCCTGATTTTCTGCCGCTGACAGAGAGAAAAGACGCTCGAAATCACCCTTCTTTTTCAGGGAATTTTGCAGCTGCCAGGTCCAAGAATTCCAGGCTTCAGGAGCAATCTGTGAGGGTTTTAAGGCATTTGGGAAGGTCAATTTCATCGCCTCATTCGAATACTCTGGCCAAATCCTTTTGACAAGAGGTTAGCAATTTTGCGCTTGTCGAACTTTTAGAGGGCTGTCTCATTCTGAGAATCACCAGTGCTGTCCAACAGTTACCCACCGGCACCCCCACCCCCTGATCATGGCCTCGGGTTTGAAATACCCAATGTTGAAGCAGAATAACGTTTATATGAGGGCCGGAGGCCTGACACTTAGGAGGATTTATGAACTCAACGAACCCGAAGCCATCTGGCTCACAATTGCAGAAATGGGGACTCTTTGTACTGCTGGCTGGATCTCTGGGATTCACGCTGAGCATGAACCCTGATCATTTCAATAACATCGCCCGCAACGAAGGCGGATCTGGTGCCTTTGACTTGGCTTCAGCTGCCCTTGACGCCCAGGCCGACAAGGCCAACGTAGACACAGCCAAGGAAGTCTTGGCCGAGCAACGCAAGAAATTGGAAGCCGAGCTGAAAAAGCTGAAAGTCGAAGATGCTAAAATCGAAGTCGTTTTGAAAAGCGTTGATGATTTCCACGCCAAAAAGACACCACCAACAATGACGATTGAAGACGTTCTAAAGAAATCCCTGGTCTTGGCAGACTATCCAGAAGCTGACTTGGCAAAAGCTTACGAGCAAATCACAAAAGAAATCCCATCTCTGAAAGCTCCGGAGAAGAAGGCCACAAAAATGGCTGCTGCTCCAGCGAAGCAAGAAGCCGCTGCCCTTGCAAAACAAGAGGCTTCAGCTCCAGCAAAGCAAGAAGTTCCAGCAGCAAACGCTGATGGTACGACAAAGGTTTATGTCGATACGAAAGAGCTTGCCGATAAATTGTTGTCTGATGAAAAGCTGAAGCAAGCTTTGATCAATAAGCTGTTGCCTGCTGGTCAACAACAGGCATCAACTGTTCCCGCAACATCGGCAGCTCCGCAAAATACAAATCTGACTCCAGATCAGCAAGTCGCAATGACTCAAGCTGCGCAAGGTTCAAAAGAAGTGGCGGCGCCCAAAGCTGCTCCACAACAAGCAGCAACTCCTGCCGCTGGAAATCCTCCGCAACAGCACAGCCCTGATGCGAAGACTGTGACTTTGATGGGAACCAAAGGAACTTGCGAAATCACTGTTGATCGCAAAAAAGATGATTCAAAGAAAGTTCGTGCGGTCTTCAACAAGAAAGCCAACGAATCACAAGCTTGCCAATTGACTGAAGAAGCCGAACTGACAAGCAGCCTGGGCGATATCGAAGGTTGGACAAAAGAGCTGACAGCTTTGATGAACGGAAAAAAGATCGAAGTCGCGAAATCTGAAAAAGACAAAGAAAAAGACGAGAAAGAAAAATCGAAAGCCGAAATCGCCAAAGAATTTTGGGAAAAAGCAGCCAAGCGTTGCAAAATCAAAGGTATGGACACTCAAGAGAAGCTCGAGTGCTACCAGGATATCCTTGTGAAATTGTCGAACGACTTGGACGATTCAAACGAAAGCAAAACGATCCTGAAAAAGTACTTCGTTCAGAATATCCTCGGACCTTTGAAGACTTTGATGTCCGAGCCAACGACAGATCCATTTACATTGACTGTCGACACTTCAAAATTGGAATTGGGTAACGATATCGCCAAAGGATTGCTTGAGAACCTGAACGGCGACAACTCGGAAGGTATCACGGCAATGCTCGCTTCCGTCAAAGGTGGAAGCTACTCGGCCCAGGCGACACACGCCAAAAATATGTTCTTGTCGGCTCAAGAAGACAAGAAAGCTCCGGACTTCTTTACTCAGCAATTGGGCATGCGCAAAGAGATGATGGCTCGCCAAGCTTTGAACCCAATGTTCCTGAACTGGCAATTGGTTCGTGATCGCGGCGAATGGATGAGCTCACTGTCTGACGGCGGAAAATCCGGCCAGGCAAGCCTGCTGCAAAGCAAGTTCTACCAACCGGTTTCAAGCTTCCTGGCGACTTTGCCAAAGTTTGATAGCTACACAAAAATTGGCGCTAACAACGTCAACCAAGCAGCGCTTGATCTGATGGCGATGAACATTCCGGATATTTCTGGAATGGGAATGAACGCAGCCAATGGAATGCCACCAACACTGGGAACACTGACCAGCGGTTGGCCTTCGAATATGTCCTACGAATCACGCATCAATGCTCCGGTTCGTGGCGGCACAATCCCTGGAATGGGTACACTGGCAACACAGCAGACCACGACTGTGAACGGCAAAGTGATCACGACTCCAGGTGGAACAACGACAACGACTTCATCACCACTGCGTGGTGGTCGCCGAGCTGCTAACTAATCGCCTTATCTTATCCTCACAAAATCATATGGCCTTCCGAGTTCTCGCTAAGCGAGAACTCTTGGGCCAAGTCTTGTCCAAAATTGAATATGGATCCTCCGCAAGCCTAGGATGGGCTTGCTTGTTTTTTGTTTCGAGCACAGCTGTATGGGCTCACGTAACTGCGAGCCGTCCGTCCGTGTGAACGCCTTTCTGCCGGCCATCGTGGCCGTCAGACCAAAAAGACGAATACAAATGTGAATGTGAAGAAGGTTTCGAACGACGCTCTGGAGTTTGACAACCTATAGGTTGTCAAACTCGTGAGTACACTGATGTGTCAGGATTTGATCGAACGCTCAATGGCACTGGTCGACCACCCATCCTTAATCCCTCTCCTCTTTACCTTGGCCGGGTGGCCAGGAAGGCCAGCCGGACGCGTTCTCACGGATGGATGCACCTGCAAAGCGCGCCGATCACTGCGAGTGACGAGTACTATTAAAAAATGAATGGATTAACGCGACCGCGCTACAAAAAAGGGGTGGGCACTTTTATGAAATCCCGGAGGGCTTGCGCCCCCCGGGCCCTGCTCACCGCCACCCAGGGATTAACCTGAAAACAAGCAGAAATCTCAGGCGTCAATCAAGCTGTCGTACAAGATGCAATCAAGATGCAAATCAAAAGCTGATGGCGGCTTTTGAACTTAAACCCATGTTAAAGCTTTTTCCATAGTCCTGAGTCGGAGACCCGCTCCAAGCCGAACCCGGGAAAAAGAGACCGATTTCATTCACCCACGTGATGCGTTCATGTGGACGATATGTCAGCCCTGTATCCCATTCAAAACCAAGATCCTTGCTCACGTCAACCCCTCCAGGCAAAGGATTGGTCTGAAGCTGAGCCCAAGTGACCGTATTGGTCCAGTCCCACTTGTCGCTCATGTTGTAGACGAACTTCGGAGACACGTAGATCGCGTTGCTGATCGCTTCGTCATCCAAAGCCTCATCCGTCGCATACGGAGTCGCCACATTGTTCAAACGATCCGGAGAACGCTGAACAGCCGTGCGCAAAACATCGTAACGGCCCATTGGATGATTGAACATCAGGAAGGCGATATCGTAGTTGCGATGGAAATGGAAACCTTCGTAGTTGGTGGTATCTGGGTTGTCACCGCTGGCGATACCTGTGCGCAAAGTATAGTGCCATTTGCTAGTTGGTTGCGGAACATCGATTTCCAAAGCGATTCCATAACCATTCAGTTTGATCTCCTCAGCATTCGCCAAAGTCATCCCTGTGCCACCAGATTCGAAACCAGCCTCGATTTTGAATTTCAAATCTTCAAATCCGCGAGACAAGAAAAGGCTGACCAACTGAGTATTCCAACGGCCGGTGTTTCCAGTCGCACCGTACGCTGCAAACGGAGCATCGTTCGCTTCCTGACTTGCATTGCGAGTCTGGTGCATCAAACCGATCGCCGATTCAGTCTCGGGATTGTTATACTGCACATCCCAGATCATATCCTGAGCCTCACGCCCCTGAGCAACCGAGTAGTCGTAAACTTTCGCCAAGATCGGCATCAAAGAGAAATTCCCGATGATGAACTTGTATCCAACCATGTCCCGAGTATCGCCCCAGTGGTCCCACAAACCATTTCCAGCACTGTGAGAAATTCCCAAACCGAAATCAAGAGGCGCACGTCCCGCCACCAGCGAGCCATACTCTTGATTCACGTTCAAATACAATTGGCTGACTTTCAAATTGCTGGAACCGTGATGGTTGCCCGCAACCGCGCTGTCATCATTGGTCGAGCTTCCCGTCGCCGAGCGAGGAGTTGGTCCTTTACCGAAGGACTGACCCGCTTGAGAATCTGGATACTGCTCATTTGGCAGAACTTCCAGTTTCGCCACGATGTTCACGCCATCAGCAGCAATGATCTTCGGGCTCAGGCTCAAGTGGTTGAGCACATAAGCTTTGTGAAGTTTCGGATCGTCCAAAGAAGTTTTGTCGATGTCGATGTATTCAAAACGATAGTTTCCAGCCCAATCGATCGAAAGAGCGTGTGACGCCGGAGACGCCAACACCATGCTGACTGCCATGAAAGTCTGGCAAATAACATTCTGGAGCTTTTGATTTTTCATAAACCCTTACCTTACCTGCGCAAACAACGGCGCTATTTCTTTGTCACAATTCCTAAGATTTCAGTTTCGCGCAGAATGCGAACTTCTTTTCCCATCAAATCCATTTTGGCGCCGGTGAATTCCGAAAACAAAACGGTATCCCCAGCCTTCACGTCCATTGGATGAATTTTGCCTTTTTCGTCGCGATGACCACGACCCGCAACTAAAACCAAGCCTTTGTAATTTCCAGACGTGTCAGTCACTGTGTCTGGAATGTACAAACCGCCGGCCGTCATTTTCTCACCAGAAGAAATCTCAATGATTAAACGATCATCCAACGGAGTCAGAAACTGATCCCATCTGATGTTCGCTGTCGATTTCGTCGCTACGGCTGGTTTCGCAGACGGCTTTGCCGCCGTCATTTTCGGAGCTGGCTTTGTCGCTTTTTTTGCTGCTGTCTTTTTAGGTGCTGGAGTTTTTTTCGCTGCAGCCTTTTTAACCGCAGGTTTTTTCGCAGCTACCTTTTTCGGAGCTGCTTTCTTCGCAGGCTTTTTTGCTGCCTTTTTAGCCTTTGCCACGCTTGCCTCGTTCTTCTTCGTAATATTTTTTATACAGAATGTCCCACTCGGGGCTTCCCTCGACCACACCGCGCTTCAAGGACGCAACCTTTTCTCGCGCGCGCTCGTCGATTTCTTGATCTTCTTTGACGAATTCCATGATGGCTTTCTTCGCCAGGCGCAACGCCAGGTCTTCGTCGGTGTAGTCGACCATGTCATCGTTCCAGATCGAATCGGTGATCATGTGGGCCAAGTGAGACTGGCGATCTTCGGAGATAATCACAGGACGATCTTCCTTTCCTTCGCCAATTTTTGTTTGAGAATCGGATACATTTTGTAGCGCTGGAATTCGCCCGAATTGGTGCGTTCCAATTGATCCAACATCTTGTTCACATCGATGTCGAGCTGCACTTCTTTTTGGTAATCTTCTTTGACCGCTTCCAAGGCTCGAGCAAAAACTTTTTTCTCGTCCTCTTTGAAAACGATGACGTTATTTTTCTTCCAGTGCTCGAAAACTTTTTCGACCAGTTTCTGCATCTGCAAAGGGGTTAATTTCATGGCTTTGACTATTTGCTCCCACCCCCGTAATGTCAAGCCATCCGATGAAGAAACTAAAGCTCGTTCTCATCAGTTTTGCCGTCTTGTCTACCCTTGTCATTTTGGTGGGCTCGGTCCTCATTTACAATTTCAACGAACGCATCAAAGAAGGGCTCGCGCAAAAAAAGTTTTTACCACCGACCGAATACTACACGGCACCACTGGAATTCAGCGCCAGTCGCCCGATTCCGCGTGCGGACTTCAAAGCGATTCTCGCTCTCAGAAGTTACCGCCAGCGCGATTGGGATCAAAAATTATTTCCTGGCGATTACTCGGAAGCACCGACCGAAATCTGTCAAAATTCGATGCCCGTTTCACTGCCTGACGAGGCCAAAACTTGCCTGATGTTTTCGGCGAAAGACATGGGCGATCCCGAACTCCGACGCTATCCCCTGCAATTGCTGACTTTTGACTCGGAGGATAAAATTTCCGCCACTTTTCAAGGCAATCCTCTGCAAGCTTCGCCCCATGTGGCTCTCGAACCTGAACTCGTCGCACAATATCTCGACGGTCAACCGATCATGCAGAACTACCGCGCCCTGGGCGAAATTCCGCCTCAGTGCCTGAACGCGGTGCTGGCCATCGAGGACTCAAACTTTCTCGAGCACTCGGGTGTCTCGTACACAGGCATCGCTCGAGCCATTCTTACGAATGTCATCAAGGGACGAGCCAGCGCCGGCGGCAGTACGATCACGCAACAATTGGTGAAGAACTACTATCTGACGTCCGAAAAAACTCTGAAGCGAAAAGCGAAAGAGTTTTTCATGTCCTTCTTGCTGGAAGCCCATTCCAGCAAAGATGAAATTCTGGAAACTTATTTGAACGTGATCTACCTTGGACAAAACGGTCCGTTTCAAGTTCGCGGTTTTGGTGCAGCCTCAAACTATTATTTCAACAAACCGATCGAGCAGCTGGATCTCTCGGAATGCTCGCTGCTGGCCGCTGTCTTGAACAGTCCCGGTCTCTTCGATCCGTTCCGCAAAGCTGAAAATGCTCTCAAACGTCGCAGCAAAGTCATCGACCGCATGCTGGAACTGCAGATGATCACGGAAAAAGATGCAACCGAAGCGAAACAAAAGCCGCTGCCTTTCGAGCGCAAGATCACGGTCACCGAAACCGCACCTTACTATATCGATGCCGTGAACAAAGAGATTCACAAGCTCGGACTTGACCCGCTGGGACTGAAAATCTTCACCGGTCTTTCACTGAAAGAACAAGAGGCCGCGCAAGAAGCCGTGCGTGGCTCGCTGGCGGAATTGGAAAGCAAAAATCCAAAAATCAAAGAACTCAAAGACAAAGGCTTTGCTTTGGAAGGCGCTTTGCTTTCGGCACACAACGATTCAGGTTTGATCTCAGCCATTGTCGGCGGTCGCAGTTACAAACTGACCCAGTTCAACCGCGCCGTCGACGGACACAGACAAGTTGGCTCGATCATGAAGCCCTTCGTTTTCCTGACAGCTTTGTTGCGCTCGGGAATGGCCGGCAAAGATTACGAGCCCTTGACGATTCTGAAAGACGAAAAGTTCACTTACAAATATGGCAAGCAAACTTGGTCGCCTGACAACTATGGAAAAAAATATTTCGGTGACGTCCCGATGTACTTCGCCTTGAAAAACAGTCTCAATGCCGCCACCGCCAGCCTTGGCCTTGAAGTCGGTATCGACAACATTATCGAAACCGCCAAAGCCTTAGGCGTCCGCTCGCCACTGGAATCGGTTCCATCTGTGACCTTGGGTGCTTTCGAACTTTACCCCATCGAAGTTTTGGAAAGCTACACAGCCATCGCCCGAATGGGAAGCCACATTCCGCTGACTCCGCTGAGAGGAATCACTGATCAAAAAGGCGAAATCATTTTCGAATTTTCATCTCAACCAGAACAAACACTGCCTGCACCCAAAGTTGCAACTTTGGTTTCGATGATGAAACAGACCGTGAAAACGGGAACTGCGAAAATGATTTCCTCTTCAGGATTCCTCACACCAGCTGGCGGAAAAACCGGAACCACATCGGATAACAAAGACGCCTGGTTCGCCGGATTCACGCCCGCACAAACCACAATCGTGTGGGTCGGCTACGACACACCAACAACCAACAACCTGACCGGCGCCAGTGGTGCCGTTCCACTGTGGCTGCAATTTATGAAAAAGGTTTCGGGCGATTCCACACAAGACTTCGCGTGGCCCGAAGGGACATCCGTTCGCACAGTCAACGTCGACGAGCCCGAGTCCGGTCCCGCCGACATCGAATTGGTCTACTAGTCTATTTCAAAAGAAAAATTAGGCCTCGTCGAGATCGACTTCCATGCCTTCATGAGCATAGCTCCACTTGACAGCCGGAAGTTTGACGTTGTTCGCACCGGAAGTTTTGATTTTCCAGTCATAGTACTCGCGCGTTTGCGCTTTCAGTTCATTGATCTGAGCTGTGTTCGCACCTGGATCATGGTGAGCAAAGAGAATTCGCTTAATGCCTTCACGGAACGCGATATCCAATCCCAACTGAGCCGCACTGTGCCCCCAGTTCGCCTTTTCGGCCAACTCTGGCAAAGTGTACTGAGCATCGAAGTACATCAAATCCGCATTCTGATACAGAGGCAGATCCGGCCCCAAGGCTTCACGAGTGGTCCGAGTTCCCTCGGTATCCACGCAGTGAGCATAGGATTTCCCGCCGCATTCAACACGATAACCCCAGCAAGGATCTGGATGATCCAGTTGATAAGGCGTGATTGTCATATCGCGAAGTTTGAGAGGCTGGCGCGGCTCGAGCTGATGAAATGACACCGTCGAAGGCAGATGCTCGAAGGCCACCGGAAACAAGGGCTTCGTGAATTTCACTTTCACCATCTCTTTGAGATTCGGCTGAACCGCATGATAGTGAATCTGATTTCCCTTGATAAAGTGCGGAGCAAAAAACGGAAGTCCCAACAAATGATCCCAGTGAAAATGAGTCAGAAAAATGTGGATCTCGGCTTTGCCTTTGCCTGCTGGACCTTTCACCATTTGCTCGCTCAAGGTTCGAAGGCCGCTACCGCCATCGATAATGATCTGCTGCTGAGGTGAATTGACTTCCACGCAGGTTGTCGCGGTTCCGTAACCACCGACATCCGGCAGCGACTGGGTCGCCATAAAGTCTCTAATTTCGGTCGCGTCTTTATAACCAGACCGGAAGAACTGACGCATCAAGTGTTCAAAATCAGCCGCCCATTGCTCGGGCAATGGCGCTGACGGCAGTGAACCTCTGACTCCCCAGTACTTCATCCTTAAAGACATAAAATCAGGATGCCGCGCTTCCCATTGGGTAGCAAAAATTTTCATGGTCGAGTCTAGGACAACCGTGAAAATCTCGTAGGAAGTCGTGCTCGAAAACCCCTCTTTCTGTCGAATTTAACGCGTTGCAATGCAAGTTAGATAAATCCATGTTATCTCTTTCAAATCGAACAAGCCGGTCCCTTGAATTTTGTCAACCGGGGCCACTTTTTCCGAGCTCAGTTTTTGCAACCAAATGCTTGCAGCTGCTTGCTCACGACAGAAAAGGATCAAAAGGCACCAATGGAACTTCGAAGATTCAACGATATTTTGGCGATCAAAACCGACGAAGGAAAATTTGTCGGCTACCATTCGCGAAATCTCGAAGTCGCCGAACTGTCCGAGCAAGTCTGGAAGGCCGCGGGCCAAGAAGTCCCTGCCGACGCCAGCCCCACCGAAGCCGAGGCCCTGCAAGGTTTGACCGAGTGGAGCCAACATCCCCTGACCTCTCAGGCCGAGCAACGCTCGAAAGGCTTTAACAATATCACCGTCAACGTCACCCAAATCTGCAACCTGCACTGCACCTACTGCGCAGCCGGTGGTGATGGAACCTACGGCGATCCGGTCAAGAAAATCTCGGTCGAAAAGACACTTCCACAGCTTTCAAGCTTTATGGAAAAGCTCTCGGCCGGCGAAACTTTCCGTGTGAATTTCGTCGGTGGCGAGCCTCTCTTGTACGCGGCCGGCATCAAACTGATCGCCGAGTACGTCCGGGAAAAAGGCGCTGCTCTTGGCTTGATCACCAAATTCAAACTGGTCACCAACGGCACCCAGTTCACGCCTGAAAACATCGAAATCATCAAGTTCGTGAAACCCGCAATCGTCGTCAGCATTGACGGCCCGCCTGAGATCAACGATCAACGCCGGCCTTCAAAGGGCGGCCAACCGGTCACCCAAAAGGTGATCGACGGACTCAAGCTTCTACAAACTCACAAAGACGATGTCGAATCGATCGAGCTTTCCGGTGTTTTCGGACCTGGGAACAGCGATCTGGTTGCCGCTTGGGATTTCTACTCGCAATTTAACGTCGACACCTTCGACTTTATCTTCGATCACCACTGCCAGGATCTCGAGGCCTCTCAGCAGTACATTGCCTCATTCCGGCAGCTGGCCGCCAAAGTCTACGCCGAGCAAGGCGAAACCGGTCTTCGAAGAATCACGACTTTCAACTCTTACTTTCAGACTTTGGATTCCCAGATCCGGGTCGAAAATTTCTGTGGGGCCGGCAAGAACCTGATGGTGATTGATGCCAGAAATACGCTTTACACCTGCCCTTGGGAATCCGGCCAACTGGCTGATGCCGTGGGCTTTTCCGACACCTTGTGGGCCGGAAAGCTGGAGTCTTACCAGACTCCCCTGGTCGAAAAAGCCGACTGTAAGAACTGCTGGGCTAGGTACATGTGTGGGGGTGGATGTATGTATGTCCATAAAAACTCTACAGGATCCAAGAACAAGGTCGACGAATTGTTTTGTTATCGCACAAGAAGCTTGATTTCTGTCACGATCTTATATTATCAAAGATCTAGGAATTTTGAGGAGTTAGAACATGTTGAGCACTGAATCTAGCAAGACACACATTAAGAAAGTTCAGCCCAAAAAAGGTTTGTTGAAAGAACCAGGCGTTTGCAAGCCTAGCTAATCAACCACGAACTTATTTTTGATCGGACCAAATGATGTCGTTTTCAATAAAGAAACAATTGTTTGGTCTTTTTCGTTTTTATATCTTAGCCCGCGTTTTTTTTGCCTGTCTCGTCGCCGTCCTTCTTTTCCGAATTGAAATCCCATCGATCGAATATTTCCTGTACGACTTGCGTACGATTCTTCGTCCGTCTCCAAAATCGACTGGCAATATCGAAATCGTTCTGATCGACAAAGACACGCTTCAGCTTTTCAACACCACACCGGATCTCAGTCATCATCTCGAGCTGATTCAAAAAATATCTGACGCCAAGCCTGCATTCGTCTTCTACACGATGGACATCACGAAAATTCCAGCTGACATCAAGAAAGAAGATTTCGCCGCGAAGGTCGCCAGCAACAGCCGCTTCTATCAAGCGATCAACGGACTCGAGCGCAAGAACGACGAAAGCAGCCGCCTCAATATGGCGCCGCCATTCGAAAATATCCAAGTCGCTTCGATGCCGAAAACAGCGGACACCAAATTGTTCGCCAAAGACGGAATCACTCGGCGGCTTTTTATTTCTTATCAGGATCAACCGACCTTTCATGTGGTCGCCGCTTCGAAGTTCAATGCGGATCTGAATGACCCTTCGAAAATCCGCGGGATTTTTGATCTCTACGATTCCAACCAAGTGATGATCGACTATATGAAGCCGGGATCCTTCCCCGTTTCAAAATTCGAAGACATTCTGGAAGGCCGAGTCGATCTCAAGCGCTTTGAAAATAAAATTGTTCTGGTCGGTGATGATTTGGGAATTTCCCATGACGATTACATCTACTCGCCTTACTTCCGAAATATCGATTCAACAACAATTTCTGAAATGCATGCGAACGTTTTCGATACTTTGATTCGCAACTCCGCTCCGAAGAAAGCACCAGACTGGATCAACCTGCTCTTCACGATTTTGATCTCAGTACTAACCGTACACGTTGTACTGACGCTGAAGCCGCTCAAAGGAATTTTGATTCTGATGGGAACAGCGGCGGGATTCACAGTGCTGTCGTATTTTGCGTTTTGGCCGTTTGGCATCTGGCTGGATATGGCACATCCGTTTTTGGCCATTTTCCTTTGCTATTATTTCTTTATCCCTTATCGCTTGATCGTCGAAAACAGAAAGTCTTGGGAATATCAGCAAAAGCACAAACTGCTATCTGAAGTTGAAACGCTGAAGACTAACTTTATCGGTATGATGTCGCACGATCTGAAGACGCCGCTTGCGCGTATTCAGGGTATGACCGAGATGATTTCGACGGATCCCACTCCCCTGTCGTCGCATCAGCGTGAAGGCCTCGATACAATTAAGCAGTCTTCCGAAGACCTTCTGAAGTTTATCAGCACGATTCTGAATTACGCCAAAATCGAAAGCGAAGGGCTTGAACTGCATCTGCAAAGCAAAGACGTGAACCAGCTTCTGAAGGACGTCGTAAAGAAGCACGAGTTCCTGGCTAAGCTCAAGCATATCCAGCTGATTACCGAGCTAGAACCCCTGTTTAGCATCCAGATCGACCCCGAGCTCATGCGCCAGGTATTTTCAAACCTGGTCGAAAATGCGATCAAATACAGCCCCGAGAATTCAAAGGTTCTGATTTCATCTGAAGAGGTCGACGGCAAGGTCGTCGTTCAGATCGCGGACCAAGGGATCGGCATCCCCAGTGATGAACTTTCAAACATCTTTATGAAATTTTTTCGATCCAAACATGCGAAAGCCTCTCCCATCAAAGGATCGGGTTTGGGCCTGTATTTAGCTAAATATTTCGTCGAATTGCATCAGGGAACGATTACAGCTGAATCTGCACAAGGTTTGGGCTCGACGTTCACTGTCGAACTTCCTACCAGAACCTAGAAATTTTTCCTGTTCGGATAAAGCAGAGCAAAAACCTCGAGTTGCCCAAGCTTCTCTCTATGACGAATTTTGTCTTTGTGGTAAATAGTTGGACAGTCTTGAACAAAAGACCATCGTACCCTCGGGACGAAATGGTCCATCCGAATGGAGGATTCATGCTCAAGGTTCTGGTTGCTGATGATGATCAGGGGCTGAGACTTTCCGTCAAATCCGCACTCTCAAGTACCGGTCGCTTCCAAGTGGAAGAAGCTTTCGATGGCATCAACGCCGTCGAGAAAATCAAAGCCGGACAATTCGATATCGCAATTCTGGATGTCGATATGCCGCGCCTAAATGGTCTCGAGGCCTTGAAGCAAATCAAGGAGCACAATCCAGGCATCGTCGTCATTGTGATGACGGCTTTCGCCACCATCGATCACGCCGTTCAAGCGGTGAAAGATGGCGCTTACAATTATCTTTCCAAGCCTGTGCAAGGCGAAGATCTGATCGCCTTGATGGACCGCGCGATGGCCGCGATGAATATGATCTCCAATGTGGCGGCCTCTTCTCCGGTGTTGATGGAAGGTGGACGCAAGTTCATCGGAAACAACTCTCAGATGCAGAAGGTTTTCAACATTATCCACAGACTTTCCAAGGTCGACACTCCGGTGTTGATCCGCGGTGCTTCGGGAACTGGTAAAGAACTTGTGGCCCGTGCGATTCACTACAATTCGGCTCGTAAAGACGAGAAATTTGTAGCGATCAACTGCTCGGCAATCCCAGAGAACTTGTTTGAATCGGAACTTTTCGGACACGAAAAAGGTTCGTTCACAGGCGCTGACCAACGCAAAATCGGAAAATTCCAATTTGCTGAAGGCGGAACCCTATTCTTGGATGAAGTCGGCGATATGCCGCAGCTGATGCAGGTCAAACTGCTACGCGTTCTGCAGGAGAAGGTTTTCGTTCCAGTGGGTGCGAACCGCGAGATTCCAACCAACGTTCGAATCATTGCGGCGACCAACCGTCCTTTGGAAGAGATGATGAAACTGGGAACATTCCGTGAAGACTTGTTCTATCGTCTGAATGTGATTCCAATCTTCTTGCCGTCTCTGGCAGATCGCAAAGACGATCTGGAATCCCTGATTAATATCTTCATCAAGAAGTTCAACCAGGCTCACAGCAAACGCATCACTGGCGTTGCCGCTGATGCCTTGGCAGTTCTGAAGAAGTACGAATGGCCTGGAAATATTCGTGAGCTTGAAAACGTGATCGAGCATATGTTCATCATGGAGAACGCGAATCTTCTGACATTGTCAGCGGTTCCAGAGGGAATTCTGGCAACGACAGGCACCGTTCTTCCGGAAATCAATTTTGCTTCGAATGTGATGGAAGCAGTTTCGGAGAAGATTGGCCTCAAAGTTCAATCGGATGAAGAAGACGATGATATGGATTCAGCTTCTGGCGACGACGATCTGATGAGCGACGAAGGTGGCGAATCGATGGTCGCGGTCAGCGGCGAGGCTTTGGACTTTAATGCTCAGAAAGAAGCTTTCGAAAAAGAATTTATCATCAAGGCGCTAAAGACCTTCAAAGGTCGAATCAATCAAACTGCCTTGCATGCGAATATTCCGAAAAAGACGTTGCTTCGTAAAATCGAAAAATACGGAATCAACGCAAAAGACTATACAGCTGGTTTGTAAGTAAAGACTGGCTGTTTTTTATTTCTTAGATGGCGACCCTGAATCTGGGTTCGCCTGAACCCAAGTATATTCCTGAAATTGATTATTCTGTTTTACAGATTGCGATTGTGCCGCTTCTTCTGTCGATGACGAAGCGCTTGGCTGGATCATCTTCCAAGTCACCTGAGATGGCGGTGGAGCCTGAATCTGTGGAGCCACAGCTTCTGATTGAACCTGAACCCACTGCACGGACATGCTTGATTGAGCAGGAGCAGTTTCTTGAACCGCAGGTGCAGCAGGCGCTTCAGCTTGCCGCCACTCGATATCTGAAGCATTCATTTCGCTTGCCTGATCATGGCTTGGCTTTGGGGTCTTTGGTGCCGGGGCTGATCTCTGGCTTTCCAATAATGTGCGGATCAGCTGGATTTCTTCGTCGCTTGGATTCTGACCATTGTGACGTGATCGATACTCTTCGATGTAGTTTTGGATATCGGCATCCTGGAATTGTTTGTCGAAATTAATTTTGGCCATCTTCACC
>CBIHPB010000033.1:0-16984 GCA_966211485.1 uncultured Bdellovibrio sp. | reverse complement strand
GGTACGATCACCGACCACCGAAATGGAATTGCCACCGATTACGGCCCCGGCGTGGGCTGGCCCGAGGATCACACGACCGTGCACTGGCTCGAGAACAGAGGATCTGTGAC
The DNA here is from genome assembly GCA_966211485.1 of uncultured Bdellovibrio sp. Taxonomy (GTDB): domain Bacteria; phylum Bdellovibrionota; class Bdellovibrionia; order Bdellovibrionales; family Bdellovibrionaceae; genus 21-14-0-10-47-8. Next base: position 16,874 of record CBIHPB010000033.1, on the reverse strand, counting down.
GGCCATCGAAATTTCGGTTGATATCGTCAAAAAAGACTAGGCCACCGGCTCTTTAAAGGGCCCTTTCTCATTTTCCAAGCCCGAAATATCCATTGAAGCCAGCCCTTCGGGCGACTAGTCTGCACCACTCTGAAAAAGGGCCACCCAATGGAATTCAAATTAGACGGCAGCGAATACATCGAACTTAAGAACCTTCTGAAAGTCAGCGGACTGTGCGAAAACGGTGGCGCCGCCAAGGCTGCCATCGATGAAGGTTTGGTGACAGTCGACGGCCAAATCGAAACCCGCAAAGCTTGCAAAATCGTCAGCGGTCAATCGGTCACCTTCCGCGGAAAAAAAATCCAGGTTCTTGATTAATGCCCGTCGATTTCCAGTCCCTTTCTCTTTCTCAAGATCTGCTGGCTGTTCTGGCCGAGCAAAACTTGACCGCGCCAACCCCGATTCAAGTGCAAAGCATCCCGGTGCTTTTGAAGGGACAGGATCTGCTGGGCCAATCGCATACCGGCAGCGGAAAAACTTTGGCTTTCGCTTTGCCAATCCTGCAAAAACTGGAATTGAAATTGCGCCTGCCACAGGCCTTGATCCTATGCCCGACTCGCGAACTGGTCGATCAAGTCGTGCGTGAGATCCGCAGATTCGGCAAAAACCACCAAGGCCTGCAAGTTCTCGCCCTCATCGGCGGTGTCGCACACACCCCTCAAATCCATGCGCTCGAGCAAGGCGTGCATGTATTGGTCGGAACCCCCGGCCGAGTCCTCGACTTTCTGTCGCAAGGGAAAATCCCGCTGGACGACTTGAAGACTTTGGTTTTGGACGAAGCTGACCGCATGCTGGACGAGGGCTTTGCCGATGAGATGGACGCGATCTTAAAAGCTTTGCCACGAGAACGACAAACCGTTCTTTTCTCGGCCACAGTTTCTGAAAGCATTCAGTCTCTTAGTCACAAGCATCAGAAAAATCCGCAGCACATTTCAGTCGCTACTGACCAGTCCGAATCAACTTTGGATATCGAGCAATACGTCTACACGGCCGAAAACGAACACAAACTTGAAACCTTGATTCGTATTTTGCAACAGCACCCTTCCAGCTGCACACTGGTCTTCTGCCGGACAAAAGCTTCAGTCTCAGAAATTCTCGAAAAACTGCAAAGTATGAAAGTCAGCTGCGACGCCCTTCACGGCGATCTCGAACAATCCGAACGAGATCAAGTCATGGCCCGGTTCCGCAACGGCAGCCTACGAATCCTGATCGCCACCGATGTCGCCGCCCGCGGGATCGACATCGATCATCTCGAGCTCGTTATCAACTTCGACCTCCCACCAACTCCAGAAGTCTACGTTCACCGCATCGGCCGAACTGGACGAGCGGGCCGCAAGGGAGAAGCCGTTTCAATCGCGACAGGCTTTGAAGCGATCAAGCTGATGGAAATCGAAAAGCTAACCAAAGTTCCCATGATCAAAAAGCCTCTGGGATTTAAGAATCAATTGGGCCTGGGTCGTGAATTTCAAACCGCAAGCATGAAGACACTCTTCATCGCGGGAGGCCGCAGGGACAAATTGCGACCTGGCGATATTTTGGGATCTTTGACGGCAAGTCCGCAACCGTTGGCCTCTGCCGATATCGGCAAGATCGAAATTCATCCCGGCCACACATTCTTGGCCATCAAAAATCATCTGGCAGACATAGCTTTGGAGAAATTGCGACGCGGAAAAATCAAAGGTGCGAAGTTTAAGGTGTATTTGATCTAAAAGACTGAAATGTTTTATTGCTCAGTCGGCATAAAGTCGTCTGTCGAGCTGGCAATACAGAATAAGAATTGAACCCGCCAGTAGCCATCGCGAAATCCGAAGACTCCTTCAAGTCCATCATTGATCCGCGCCAGCTCAGTGACCTCAGATGTCGCCTGAAGGGCACCCAACTTCTTTCCATTTTCGTCAACAAGATGAAGAAAATCACCTTTCTTTTGCTCGACAACAAAGTAACCTTTGGTCACGCGTTCATATTTCCGCTTAAAAATTATATTGTTAGGGTTTTTCCTCCTTTTCTCTCTTTTCTCCATTTTTTCGAAAGCCGCCATCAATTTTTCTTTGCGCTTACACTCGGCTTCAAAATGAATATTAAACTGAGCTTCCTCTAAAGAACTGATTTGAATATAATCTTGCATAAAGTCTCCTTTTGATTGGAGGCCATCGTGCAAGATCAAGAGACAAAGAATGTCGACTTAAACAGAGTTTAGAGCATCCAGCGTCCGAAAATCGGACATCCTACAGCAATTGAATGGCTCTTTTATATAGACCTTGCTCGAAGTGTACGAAGGGCCTAAGAATAAATGCTCGATGCCCTCCCGGAGGTTTGAATGGTGTCCTTAGAAACTCTTAGTGAGTTCTTTAAACCTGAAACAAGAAAAAATGGCGAAGATTTTGTCCGTAAGGATCAGGTCTTTCTCTCCATCGCTGCCGACACTCAGGTTCAGGCCTTTATCAAAGCCGGAACTGGCGCGCGAGTAAATCTCAAATCTAAATCAATCGAAGCTTCTGAGATTCAGGCTCTTTGCAGCTGCCCTCTTTTCGCCAAGGGCACACTTTGCAAACATGTTTGGGCCACTTTACTTGCCGTTGAGAAAAAACATCCCGACTTTTTGGAATCGAAAACTGAGATCTCGGCAAACGCTGTTGAAGAGTCCCCCGCGACAGCGGCGAGGAAAGAAAAACAGGCCGAGTTCAAGAAGGCTCAGTCAGCTCGGCTCAAAGAGCGGAACAAACAACAACGTCTGGAAAAGAAAAAACAAAAACGGGAAAGCCATAAACCTGAAGTTACTTATCCAGCAGAGGTTCAGGCCGCTCTTGATTTTTTTGATCAAAATGGCTTTCCGTTGAAAGATGACATGACCGAAGAGGCCATTCAGTTCGCCAAGAAAAAACTGGCGCGTATCTTTCATCCAGATATCGGCGGTAGCCATGACGAGATCGTCACTCTCAATCACCACAGCCAAGTCTTGTTGAAAAACCTCAGCTGACCTTAACGAATGGAGGAACCCCAGTCGTAAAGATCGTTCAAAATCGGCACAAGGTCTTTTCCTTTGGCCGCCAGCGAATATTCGACTCGTGGAGGAACCTCAGCATAAACCTGTCTCTTGATGAGACCGTCAGCCTCTAGCTCCCTCAGTTGCTGGGTGAGCATTTTTTGTGTCACTGGGGGAATCTTTTTCTTCAACTCTCCGAAGCGCTGAAGACTTTCTTCGGACAAGATATGCAAAATAATGGGTTTCCAACGGCCCCCAATCACATTGATGGCCCGGACCATCGGACATTTCAGGGGGTTCTCCATATGCCATTGTTTTTTCATAATAGTTTCCTTTTAGATACTATAGCACAAAAAGGTGCGTACTTGTTGAAAAGAAATAAATCCTTCATAGTGAAACTATCTTCTCAAACCGCTGTTAAAAGGAGGATTGTGATGTTGGACTCTCAGGTGATTCGAATTCCCATACTGCCTTTTGGGTTGGTCAACGCCCATCTCGTCAGGGGACCTGCTGGATGTATTCTTGTCGACACGGGCCTACCTGGCTCGGAAGGAAAAATTGGGAAGGTCTTAAAGTCTCATGGACTGACTTTCCAAGACATCAAACTGATTGTGATCACACATGCACATGTCGATCATGCCGGAAGTGCCGCTAAACTTCGAAGCTTGTCCAGCGGCCCGATCGTCGCTCACGAAGGTGATCTCAAATATTATCTGCGCGAAGAGCCCATGAGTTTTTGTTCAACGGGCTGGTTTGGACGTCTGTTCATCAAAACGGGTTTAATGTATGAGCCCTATGAACCATTTAAGCCCGATATCTTACTCACCGAAGGTCAGTCTCTTGATCTTAGCGCCTATGGGCTGAACGGGACCGTTCGCCACTCTCCGGGTCACACGGCGGGATCGATTTCCGTCGAGCTCGACAGCAAGCAAGCCTTGGTTGGTGATTTACTCGCCTCTGGAATTCTTTTAGGCGGAATCATGCTCACAGACCGTCCAAAACGTCCGCCTTTCGAAGAAGATCCCGTCGCTGTGGCCAAGCAGCTTCAGGATCTCGTCTACAAAGGAGCGCGCGATTTTTATATCGGACATGGGGGTCCTTTAACGGCCGAAGCCGTGAAGGCTCACGCCGAATCACTTTTGAAACTCAATAGAAGCTAGCTTCTACTTGTTTGCGACAGCACCAATGGCAGCACCGATCAGAATCAGCCCCATCGAAACGAGACTCATCCAAGTCAGATGGCCTCCTCCGAAAAACGTCAACAACAAGGTCGACAACATCGGCGTCAGATACGAAAGCGATCCGATAACCCGCGGATCCCCCGTCTTCAAAGATTTGTCCCACAGGAAAAATGCGGCGCCCATTGGCCCTAATCCCAATAGCAGAAAAGGCAGCACATCAGTCGCTTGAAGCGTGTAAGCAGGCTCAAGCAGAAAATGACAAAGAATCGATAACAGCCCCGAGACAAAACAGAAAAGCCCCACCGCCCCTGTCGGAAATGGCGCGACTTTTTTTGTCAGTAGCGAATAGCTGGCCCACATAAACGCAGCGATCCCAGCAAATGCATACCCCAACAACCCACTTGAGGACATTGAAAGACTACCGCCCGTGACAATCAGAAATGCTCCAGCAAATCCAAGTGCCGCCGCCAACAGATGTTTGTAATTCAGTCGGAAATTCTTGAAAAACAACGGCGACATCACCACGATCAGCAATGGCCAAAGATAGTTGATCAGATTGGCTTCAACTGGCGGAGCATTTCGAAGCCCCATAAAAAGAAAAAAGTGATAGCCAAAAAGTCCATAAATTCCTAACGCCAACGTAGGCCAACTAACTTTCCAGTCACGGATCCAACGCAAGCCACACACGCTTCCAATCGTCAGCGAAACACCGACCAATAAAAACGGCGGCACCTGCGTTAGTTGTAAACTTAAGAGCGCCAGGTTCGCCCAAAGAACAATTGCAATGAAGGCGTAGAGATACGGTTTCAAAGAGTTCAAGTGCCTCTTGGGTTGGGACGAGTTAAAAATTTACCGCTTTTCGTAGACAGCCCGAATTGGCAAACCAGAGCCATCCGACCATCGGCGAGAAAGCCTTCCATCATCCCTGAATTCCCAACTTCCGTAGGCAGGAGCATAGGATCCATCCGTCCGACGAATACGCGCCGACTCCGAAAGCAGCGCTCCGAAAAACTGATAGGAGACAAGATAGTCTTTGGAAACTTCGCGCTCTTGCCCATCCAAAATCTTTTGTTCGGTCCAAGTGCTCTCGGAACCATTGGCACGAACAGTTTTGAATTCCATTTTAATTTCAGCGCAATCAGTCTGAGAAATCGTCAACTCTTGGCTGGTCGATTCAAGACCAACGGCAAAATAATGTCCTGAAAAATCCGTGCACTGATTGGCAAATGCAGAAAAGTGAAACCCAAACAAAACCGCAAAAGAAATCAAAACCTTCATAAAATTTCCTTTCAATTCATGGAAACCAAAAACAAAGACAACAAAGTCGCACCAAAATAAGCGAACATATTGGACGACCCTTGAAAATCATAAGTCACCCGCAGCCCCAGCAACAAAATACCAAACAGAAAAAGCGATCCCACCAGGGCATAGGCTAAAAACATGCCATTAAAAACGGCCAGCAAAAACAAAAGTGCCAACCCGGCTTCCAAAGTCGCAATCACCCAATACCCAACCGCAGCCCCACCCGGAAGCTTGGCAATAAAGGTGTTCGCAAATTGCTTCACAAACCATTCCGGCGTCGAAAGCGTTTTCCACTTATCAACAGCCGCCGTCCCAAACAAAACGAGATAGATAAAAATAATGGCAAAATCGCGAAGCACATGAACAGACATCAAACACCCCTAAAAAATAAGATGACCAGGCGAAAGTCTATCCAAAATGGGCAGGATTGGAACTGAAATAAATGGCGGCGCAATGGGATGAATTGAAAGCTTTTTGCCTCGAGTTATATACAGATCGACTGGCCGAGCAACCCTTAAAAGTTTGCCGGAATAAAGCTGGCTGTTATATTGAAAACTGATGAAAGCACTTCGATATCTCCTCTTATCGATCACCTTGCATGCGCTGATTATTTTAGCGCTTCGAGGCTTCTCAAGTGCAGAATTGACTCAGAAGCCAGAATTGATCGAACTGGTTGTTTTACCACCGGACTCCCAATCCACCCACCCTCAGGCCAAAGTAGCGGGAACCCGACAAGGAAATCAGTCAGCCTCAGGAACTTCCAAAAATTCTCAGAATCATGGCCTGCTTCAGTATTTGCCAAACTATAATTTTGACGCCTACACCTCGGTCCCCGATTCAGAGGCCTACTCCAAAAATTCAAGAGTTGATAATCCATATTCGGAATGGGGCGAAGGCTCGGAAACATTTGGACGAATTGCAGATTACAATTTCTTCCGACAGTTGTACGAAAAAGTCGACACCCAGCTCAGTTATCCCGGCGTCCTTGCTCGGAACAAAATTATGGGAGTGGTTCAAACTCGGCTTGTCTTTGACAAAAATGGCGATTGCAATTGGCGTTACACCAAAATCAACGGAAGCCAAGCCTATCTCCAGCTGTATGTCCTGGATCTCTTAAAGCGCGTCTGCCTGCAAAACTTCAAACCAATGTTAGGCGGTCGCGAGCAAACGGTCGCCGATCTGGCGTTCAGATTTGACATCAATGAAAATGATGATCACGACCGAGTTGAAGCGCAAAAAATTGTGATCGGAAATGTTCTTCATTTCTATCGCAACTCACACCAGTCGATCATGGAATGGGAGCTTGGACCATTCCGCGGAATGTTCCCTGTACCGATGGTGTACTTAAACATCCCCTGGATTCAAGAAAACTGGGACCGCATCATCAACAAGAAAGACCCATTGACCGAATTCAAAAAACAATTCGGCGGCTAGCAGAACTGTGATGAGCTAATTGCTCGATTTAAATGCCGCCCATAAATACATATCTTGAAGCTTTCCCTGAATCAGCACTTCATTTTTTAACGTTCCCTCTAATACAAAACCGTTCCTCTGCAATGCTTTGTAGGAAGCAACATTGTTTACAAAAGTGGAGGCTTTAATCTTTTGAATGCCGGCTGTAAAAGCTTTCTGCATGATGAAGCCAATTGCTTGAGTCGCAACGCCTCGGTTTTGATATTTCTCCGCAATCAGATATCCAATTTCACCGACACCCGATTCCCAATTGATATCTTTAAGAGAGATGACTCCCACAAATTCGTTCTCGTCCATTTGAATGTAATATCGATGAGCAGATTTTTTCTGATCAATATCCGAATTGCTTTCCAGAATCTGTTGTCGAAGCTTTTCTAATGTTAAAGCCCCGACGGGATTATTTTCCTGTGTCGATTTCTGACTTCGAACTTGAAGCCAAAAGTGTGCATCTTCAGGATTTGGTGAAATAAGCTTCAATTTCATTCGTTATCTAATTCAAAGAGTCCAGCTCGAAGGCCTGTGCATAGGCTTCGGCCATTTGCGGAGGCGCGCCTACCAATGTCAGCCGGGGGAAACCGTCGTCTTCATCGGTGACTTTGTAATGGTGAATGGCCAATCCTGGCTGAGCCGCGCAGTCGCCGTTTTCGTTGACCTCGACGACGACTTCCAATTCAACCGGCAAGGACTCATCAAGCCCCGCCAAAATTCGTTTCAGGTCGCCGACCGTCAAAGCTCGCTGAAGCAGATGCTTGATTTCTTCAGCATTCGCACCTTGCTCTTGCTTCATGGCTTCGGAGATCGTTTTGATTTGCTGTTCTGACAGACGGCTCATAGGGACTCCTTTGAATAGAAGGGCGGGAACCTAACATATTTACTGGATGATATGCAGGCGATTTCTTCGTTTGGCATCTTGGTAACAGATCTGGCAAATCGCACCAAAATCGGCCTGCTGAAGAAAGGTTTCCGTGTACTCCTCCCCTTCTTGCAGAAAAATATTTTCGCATTCGGCACACCAGCCACCGCACAACGGATCCTCAGCTTCGTCGCCCGCGAAGTAAAATCCTTGATTCTTGTCGGTCAAAACATGACGACAAACAATGGTGCCCGGCTGGTTGCCATGGGCGTGACAGGTCAGCTCCTGCATTTCTTCATTGTGATCATCGCTCATCTGGCCTCCTCGCTACTTCAGCCTTATCAAAAATTTACTTTCATGTACCAAAAAAATAGCGACCGGCGAAGCCGAAGCTAACACCAATAAAACTCCGAACGAAGCACTTGGCGGAGCCATTTCCAGAAAAGCCTCAGATGCGAGGCGCGACGAGGAGTGCGACTGAGGCGTACGTCAGTACGTCGCAGGGAGCACCCGCAAGTTGTGTGGACCGCGCACCTTTGGTGCGACAACGAAGTCAGATTCAGTTTTTATGGAAATGGCGGGGTGGACGGGACTCGAACCCGCGGCCTTCCGCGTGACAGGCGGACGTTATAACCAACTTAACTACCACCCCGCGTGGTAATCTTGATTCAAGAGCGACTTTTATAACTATGAACCGACCCCCGAAGCAACAGCAATTTGCTGCCAAGGCGCATTTCCTTGATCGAAGCCTTGGGTTTTGCCCAGTCCTTAGGCAACCCTGCCCAAAAATTAGATTTTCAGGTCATTTCAGCATGTTATACTGACCCCACAACAGGAGGTTTTATGAAAATCACTCTCGCGCTGGGCGCGTTGGTTCTGTCTTTCTCTGCATTCGCGGATACCGCGACTTTCAATGTGAAGGGCATGCACTGTGGTGCTTGTGCTAAATCGATCGAAGAAAAGGTCTGCAAAATGGAAGGCGTCACTGAATGCTCGGCTAAATTGACCAACGCCAAAAAGAAACAAGGCGAAGTCACCATCACAACAGCTGAAGGCAAAGCCATCGACGTGGCAATGGTCACAAAGCTTGTTGGCGAAGCCGGCGACTATTCAGTTGTTCGCGGTGGCGCTCCGACTTCGAAAGCTCCAAAGAAGTAATTTGTTTTTTGGGTGGCAGTTAGAACTGAAGTTCGGTGCCGTCTGATTTTTTGAGATCAGCTTTGAGATTCACAAAGTCCCAAAGCTGATGATCCATCAACTGAGACTCGCGAATATTGCTCATCGCCTTCAGCATGGAATTTCCGAGATACGGAATTTCTTTTTCCAACTCAGTTAAAAGTTTTTTGATCCGCTGGCGCTTCATCCCCTCTTGCGAACCACACAGGTTGCAAGGAATGATCGGGAACTTCCAGGCTTCAGCCAGCTCGCGCAGATCTTTTTCCGCAACGAAACTGAGAGGGCGAAGCAAAATATTGCGGCCATCATCGGATTTCAATTTCGGTGGCATCGCCGCGATTTTGCCGGTGTAAAATAGATTCATCAGCAGGGTCTCTGACAGGTCATCGCGGTGATGACCCAAAGCCATCTTGGTAAAGCCATGGGCGTGGGCATGATCATACAAAATCCCACGGCGAAGACGCGAGCACAGCGAGCAATAAACACCCGAGGTGACTTTCTCTTTCACGATCGCGTAGGTATCCTTTTGCACGACCGTGAGCTTCACACCCAAGCCTTCCACCCAGCCGGCAAAAGCCTTTGGATCAAACCCCGGATGCCCCTGATCCAGCATCACGGCCTCGAGCTCGAAATTATGCGGGGCCCGGCGCTGCACTTCGCTTAAAAGCGCCAGTAAAATGCTGGAATCCTTGCCGCCCGAGCAGCAGACCATGATTTTGTCGCCTTCCTGAAGCATTTGGTATTCGGCCATGGCCTCGACCATCTGTTTACGGATTTTGACTGCTAGCGGGTGGGTAAAATCAACTTGTGGGTGCATGGGCCAGCAGAATTAGGCCACCCCCCTGTTTTTGTCAACCTGACCCCCGGTTTGATGTGGGTAAAGTTTGCATCTCTTGGTGCAAGCTCCGCAAACCTATAGGACATCTCACGATTCGAAGGTAAATTGCCTGGCTTCGGACCATTTTTCCAAGGATCACCCAATGACATCATTTTCTGAATTCGGATTGCGCTCGTCCCTGTTGAAATCTCTGAAAGAGCAATCTCTTGTGAAGCCCACCGAAATTCAATCCCAGGTGATCCCTTTGATGATGGCTGGCCGTTCCGTCGTCGGCGTTTCTGAAACTGGCAGCGGAAAGACCTTGGCCTACGCACTGCCGATGCTGAACTTGCTGAAGTCGATGGAAGACAAGGGCAATGCAGTCACACAAGAGCGCACACCACGCGCTTTGATCATGGTTCCGACTCGTGAATTGGGCGAGCAAGTTTCCAAAGTTCTAAAAACTCTCACCCACGACACCCGCCTTCGCGTTCGCGCAGCGCTTGGTGGAATGCCCCTGGCGATGGCACGAAAAAATACGGCGGCCGCCTTTGAAATTCTTTTGGCGACCCCGGCCCGCTTGGTTGAAATGATCGAGCTCGAGCTGATTGATCTGTCCGACGTTCGCATGCTGGCCTTTGACGAAGCCGATCAGATGATGGACCAAGGATTTCTTACAGCTTGCAATATCATCACCCAGGCCTGCCCGTCTGGGATTCCACTTTCACTGTTCTCAGCGACAGTATCACCAAACGTCGAAGCTTTGATGAACGATCTGTTTGCCGAAGCCCAAGTCATCCGAACCAAAGGCAGCGGCAAGGTCACCAAAAGCCTGATCACCAAAAATCTGACGGTTGAAAATGGCAAACGCTGGCCGCTGTTTGAAAAACTTTTGAATCAAAAAGTCGCCGGCGGCACCATGATCTTCACCAACACCCGCGAACAATGCGATAAGGTCGCTGAAGAGATGCGTGCGAACGGTTACGAGTGCGCCGTTTACCGAGGCGAAATGGACAAAGGCGATCGCCGCATGAACCTCAAAAAATTCCGCGAAGGCAAAATCGATTTGTTGGTTGCAACAGATCTGGGCGGCCGCGGACTTGATATCGACAACGTCACCCGCGTGATCAACTATCACCTGCCAAAGCAAATGGAAAACTACATCCACCGAGTAGGCCGAACAGCCCGCGCCGGTCGCCAAGGTGTGGTCTACAACCTGGTCACAGAACGCGATCAGTTTTTGATCAACAAACTGGAAGGCAAGAAAACACCTCCTACCAAGAAATCAGATGCGCCAACAAAGCCAAGCGCTTCTGACAAAGCGAAATCAGCGTCAGCAAAACCAGCCCACTTCGGCAAATCGAAATTCGGCTCACGCCATTCGGGTTCGTTTAAGCCAGCGCGATAACTTTAAATTCGACCGCAATCGGAGTCGGCAAAGCACCGACTTCGATCGTCGTCCGAGTCGCCTGAATCTTCGTGAAATGCTGAGCATAGACTTCGTTGTAAGCCTTAAAGTCGCGCTTCATATCGGTCAGAAAAACCTGCACATCGATGATTTTATCAAAATGGCTTCCCGCCTCTTCCAAAATATTTCTAATATTCTCGATCACAGATTCAGTTTGAATTTTCACATCGTAAGAAAGCACTCGCCCCTGAGCATCCATATGCACACCCGGAATGTCTTTGGTGCCAGCCTTGCGCGGACCCACGCCACTGAGAAAAACAAATCCATTGGCAATCCGAGCATGAGGATAAGCGCCGACAGGCTCGGGAGCTTTTTTCGCATTTACAATCGTCGAGGACATTTTTAAATCTCCATATCTCAATCAAACAGTTTCAAACCAGATTGCAACGCACTGCTTAGAGAAAAGTAGCCAGGCGCCTTTTTAAAGCTCCAAATCTTTCGGGTCGAAATACCAGCGGTCGTGATCGGGGTCCCATTCGTCCCAGGTGTCGATCTTCTCGAGTTTTGAGAGGTAGCGGTCTGGAACGATTCCTGGAACCAGGAAAGCTTTTTGCCTTCTGAGTGGGTACGGATTTCGAAGTTCGATTCCAAGCACTCCCAAAATCCCGCGCGCCACGTACCAGGTCGCCTGCGGATTCCAGCCGTGGGCGATTTTGATCACGACTCCTAAACCTTCTGGATAATCCGGATGTGAAATCGCCATTCCCAAAAGGCCATCGGCGCCTTCTTTGGCAATCACGGAACCTTTCGCGGTTTTCATCACTGTCGTATCCAGGCGATTGAATCCGCCGACCAGATCGGGATTTCGAACCATCGATTCCCAAATCCAGTCTTCATTCTTGGTGCGAGCCAATCCCGCATAGCATTTCGCCAGTTCATTCACAGTCATGGAAACCGTTGGAAGCCCATCCCCATCCCTGGCCACTCGCAGTGGCCTCCAGTCTGAACCCAAATATCGCTGCACGACTTTCATGTACTCTTTAAAAACCGGATGACTTGGAAGAGTGTAACCAGTTCGGCTCCAACCCTTCAGGCGGCAGCCCTTCAAGATCGCGGCGTGATGGCCGCTGGAATTATTAAACCATCTTCGAGGTCTGCGCACCTGACGACCGAACTGCACCAGCGGCAAATCCAGTGGAGTCTGCATCAGCCCCCACTCGCTTTCCGTCAGCAGGCTTTGCGAAGCCTCCACGTGCTCAGCAGCCCCGTTGTGCGAAGACACACTGACCGCTTTTTGCTCCCAGTTTGTGGTCTCGGCTAATTCTTTGGCGAAGACCTTGATGTAGAAAAGCTTCATCATGCTGCGGCCGTAGCACAAAACGTTTCCACCGAACGAGTGGATCAATTTGTCGCCGCTAAACCAGGCGATCGCACCGTGAATGGTGTTTTCGCTCACACCGTTTCGCCGGTAATCAACCAATGGTTCCCATTCGACATCACGACCTGTGGGAATGCCCGGAATCTTTTCTCCAAAAGGAGAGTTGGGATAAATTTTGGACTTACTCACTGCACGTCCTCATCCTGAAACCCAGGATTCGTACTTTGCGAAGACATTCCACCAACACCCGCGGCATCGGCCAGAACGTTTCGCTCGCCCCCATAAACATCGGGGCTGTCTTCATCAAATTCCAGATCACGAGCGGCATATTCCGTCGGCTCAAGTCCAATCACGGCGCTGCCGGTCCCATAAACCGGTTCATAAGCCAGGACTTCGCCTTTGTAGCGATTGTGCGGACCCATCACGGTCGACAGCCACCAGAAAGGTTTAAAGTTGTTCACTTTCTTCACGCGCGCTTCTTTGTGAATCTGACGGGACAACTGAGCGACGTCTTCCAAACGGCCTTTACCAAGGAATTCCAAAATCTTTTGATTCCACTCTTGATCTTTGAGCGAGTGAATTTTTTCATCCTTGGGATCGATAAATTTGGCATGCAGGCGGTTCGACAAAGTTGAAACGATAATCGCCACGGCTTTTTTATTCTGCTCTTTCAGTCCATCTAATACTGCTTTACCAAGCACGACAGTTTCCGCGCGGTCCGCGTACATGTTCGAAGAGAAAATCACCGCCGGAATTTTTTGGCCAGGATTCACAAGCTTCATCGCGACAACGGATCCTGTATCAATCGGAAAGCCGTGATAGTCGACAGACTTCATATGAAGCCCGCGCTTGGTTCCTGCCGCAACGATCGCCTTTGCCAGTTTCGAATCCATCGTGAACTTGTAGGGAATGCTCCCAAGATCGTGGAACTCTTCATCGACATGCACCCACTCGCAGACTTCGCGGGCTTGCACCTGGTGTCCCAAAACGCTGGGCCACATGGTCGAATAAATCAAAATCACATCCGGCTTCAGCACTTCGATTTCAGCAGCGACTTGATCGAAGGCTTGGCGAAGTTTGGCATATCCAGGATTGGCATTCGGGGTCAGCAAAGGCTGCGGCAGTCCAGGTAAAACAAAACCTTTCAAAATCATACCGCACTCCATTCCGCAACGACGTTACCAGTGCCGATCACCGTTCCGTAGCCATAAACTTTCGCCGGTTTCGTTGGATAATCCATCGCTGACAGCATCCAGGTCAGGGCACCCGAATCGGTTTCACTGATCGCTTGCTCGGTAAAATCCGGCATCAGCGCGATCATATCTTTCGTGCGCCCCTGCTTCATCAGCTCGATCATCTTCATATCCCACAGATATTGGCTGTGATTGTAGATATGCTCGTGGCTCATGTCTTCCGGCAACGAAGGCTCTTTGGTGAAATGACGGTGCGACAGCGAATTGCTGGCCAGCAAGATCGCTTTCTTGCCCGACGCTTCGATCGCTTTGCGGGTCGATTTCCCCAGCTCGATCATCATCTCTTGCATGACATCGACGTTGTAATACGCCGAGGCCGCATTTGAAGACAGGGCCACAATTGGTTTGTCCCATGTTGGGTTGGCCATATGGCAGGACACGATCGTGCCGTAGTCGATTCGGAAATCTGGATTTCGCATCATCTTCATTTCAAGACCAGCGCGCTGGCCTTCGTCATGAATGGCTTCTGCCAATTTCACATCGACCTTCAGATCATAGTGATAGCGAAACAAATGCGGGAACACCGGATCCACACTGATCGACTTGGCATGTGGAATTCCCAGCACATGAGTTCCGACATAAGTTCTCCAGTGCGGTGACAGCACCACCAGCACGTCATAGTCTTTGCTTTTCAGACTTTCGCGAAGGCCGTCATAAGCCCAGCGCAAAGTTTCCCAGCCGCATTCGGCCTTGGGCTCGTTTTGTTTCGGATTGTCCGCATACACCAGATGCGGAGGATGCGGGGCCAACGCGCCCGCGACTATTTTTCCAGACATTCACGACCTCGTTGATGGACCCTGCGCTGGCTTCGTCACCACAGTGGTCGCTTCGGTAAAAAAATCGATCGAGTGCTGACCGCCTTCGCGTCCCAGTCCCGAATGCTTCATGCCGCCAAAGGGAACTCGCAGGTCCCGCAGCAACCATCCATTGATCCAAACAGTGCCCACATCCAAATGCGCGGCCACCCGGTTTGCTTTTTCCAAATCCTTCGTCCACACGGTGGCCGACAAGCCATAGCGAACACCATTGGCTTTCTCCAACACTTCGTTTTCTGACTGAAAGCTTGCGATCGTGACCACAGGACCAAAAATTTCTTCCTGCACACAGCGGGAACTTTCAGGCAACCCCACGATCACCGTCGGCTGCAGGAAATATCCTTTTTGAAATTTGGCTGGCAAATCCGTCGGCGCTTTCCCGCCGCACAAAATCTTGCCGCCCTCTTGCCGAGCGAGCTCGATATACGAGCGAACCTTCTGCAAATGCGCTTCCGAAATCAAGGCCCCCATGAAAGTTGAAGGATCCTGAGGATCGCCGACTTTCAGTTTGGAAGCTTCGCTGACAAATTGCTCTGTAAATTGGGAAAAAATCTTTTCTTCCACATACAGGCGCGAGCCGCAGAGGCAGATTTCACCCTGATTCAGGAAACTGGATCGTAAGGAGGTCTTCACGGCCTGATCCAAATCACAGTCGGCGAAAATAATATTCGGATTTTTTCCGCCCAGCTCGAGACTGATTTTTTTAAAATGCTCGGCCGAATCGCGGTAAATCCGGCGACCTGTTTCGGTGCCACCGGTAAAGGAAATCAAAGGTACTTTTGGGTGACGAACAATGGACTCTCCGACTGGCGAGCCCAAACCGAAGACGATATTCAAAACCCCGGCTGGCAAACCAACCTCCAGGGCCACCTCTCCCAAAAGAGCCGCCGTCATTGAGGTGAATTCCGAAGGTTTGCAGACCACCGTATTTCCACAAGCCAAAGCCGGAGCAATTTTCCAGGTCAGCAGGTACAAAGGTAAATTCCAGGGCGAAATCAATCCCGCCACACCCACAGGTTTTCGCAGAACCTCGCTGGAGTATTCGGATTCCGCGAAAAATTCTTTTTGAGAAGTCAGGATTTCATCAGCAAAAAAGCGGAAGTTTTGGATCACCCGTTCCATATCCATGCGGCGTGCTAGCCCCACCGGCTTTCCCTGATCGCGGCTTTCCATCTCGGCAAATTCGTCGGCTCGAGCTTCTACTCGGTCTGCGATCCGGCGTAAAAAATCGGCGCGCTCGGAAACTGGACGCTTGGACCAGGACTTGAAAGCCCGGTCTGCAGCGGCCACCGCTGCATCTACATCAGAAGCCCCTGATCTTGGAATTTCTGAAAAAATCTCGCCTGTTGCCGGATTATGGTTGGGCAAATAGGACCCCGTCTGCGGAGCCTGCCAAAGGCCGTCAATCAGGTTCTGAACTCGAATGCCACTCATCCCCAGCATCCTCCGCCAGAGGCTGGATCCGAGTCAATTCCGAGCCGTTCCGTTCCCCGAAAAGCCTGGTTGACGCCCATGGTCACAAGGCCTCGAAGCCGATCCTCACATCCATCCCCCCATATGAGGCTGACAAATAAATACATGATTATTTTGTTTTCGAAAATTTTGTGTTACTGATCATAAGTAAATAAATATTTACTCATCCCAAGCGAAAAAGGAATTTGTGTTAGCCGCAAACGAGGACCTGATCTGGAGTTTTAGCCCCACCAACTATCAAATCCAGTGGGTCAACGGTACTTGCCACCACCGCTTGGGCATGCAGCCTGGACAGGACTGTCGCAGCTACTTTCTGGGCGATCACACAGAGATTGAATCCGTTTTCGAAACCGTCAAACAGAACCGCCATTGGGAAGGTGTTTTGAGCTTCAAAGAACCCGATCAGGAAAATCCACTTCCGCTTTTCTCTCGTGTGATCCGCATCGAGGATCCAGCCCATCCAATGATTCTGTGCACGTCGGTGGATTTGCAGCACCAGCAGAAAATGGAAAGCTCGCTGATCCAGCAGACCAAGCTGGCCTGTATCGGCCGCATGACCAGCGATGTCGCCCATGAAATCACCAATCCGCTGTCGATCATCATGGGCCGAGTGGAAGAGCTGATTCGCAAGAACCAGCAAAGCCTGCTCTCCACGGATAGTTTGGAACAGGACCTTCAGAAGATCCTGCGAAACTGCAACCGCATCAACCGCATTGCCAAGGC
>CBIHPB010000032.1:0-17069 GCA_966211485.1 uncultured Bdellovibrio sp. | reverse complement strand
GCGCCGCCACTGCGAGTTTTTAAAACAATCGATCCGTAAGGAATTTTGGCACGCATATGAGTGGCTCCTGACCAACCATGGCAAATGCCCATCCAACTTGGAACGCTACCTTCGGTATCAATATATGTTTTGCCTTTCGCCCAGCTGTTTTCTGTCAAACTCATGCTGTAGTCGCCGACGAGCAAATCATATTTTTCTGCAGGTGATAGAACGGATGTCGATGTCACGGAGGCTGGATTGGTCAGAACGAACGCACGATTGACAGTCCAGTCAGCGGAATTTGGATAACCCTCTTGGGCATAGCGAGCTGCAATCAGTCCTTTGGCAATTGGCCAATAGGAATCCGACCACAGAGGTTTAGGTAAAGTGTGGCTGATCAAACCGCGGCGATCGAGATCTATAATGTTATAATTCACGACTCCGTTGTCGACCAATGCGGCTGGTTGATCATCTTCACCCATGGCTGAAAAAGGTGTGATGTTGTATTCGGCGCGATTCATCACATCTTGTCGCAACATATTTTTTTCGGAGATCAGTCGGCGATTGAGATGTTCATCATTGATATAACCGCGGTGAATCACTTTGCCATCGCGAATTTCCGGTGGGAGCTGTGACATCATTTTGGCCGGGTTCTGGTGAAACTCAGTTAAGAATTTTTCAACACCAGCCTTTGGAGTGCTTGCCAGTGCTGGCGCTCCGACCAACATCACAAGAGCTAAGAAAATATTTCGGTTCACGAGTCCTCCTTCGTTTGAACAGACAATATATTGATGAATAGCAAGACGATGGCCGGACTTGATCGAGTCCTTATTGGTGTTTGGCATAATTTCCAGGAAATTTGGTACTAAAATGGGGGGAATAATTCCTCGCCTTGCATTTTTCCTGTGCTCTTCCGGTTCTAATTTTCTTGCCAGCCTTTTTTTGCCTACAGGTTAAGCATGGTCCGGCACTTGCTCAATTGCTGACTGAACTGAACAAGTAGCCACAAATGGCTCACGGATCACAACCACTCATAAGGAGGACTCATGTTCAACAAATCAAACCTGAAGCTGAGCTTAGCTGTCTTGCTAGCATTAGGTCTTGGGGCTTGCACCAACTCTGGTAGCAGCAACAACACTGATGCAGCACCGCCAGCAGTCGAAAAGAAAGAACAACAACCACCGGCCTACGCGTCGGGGACGGCAATTCGCAACTCAAAGGTGGCAGGACCTCTGGCATTCTTGGGTGCGAACGGTGAGAAAATCACGCGTGAAGAAGCAGCGGCCCTTTTTGGTGCTGATGTTGCACAGTTGGAAACCATCACATCTGTTGTTGAAACACGTGAAGGCTTCTTGGAATTGTATGCCGGCAGCAGCCTGGTTCATGCATTGAGAATGTCTGAAGGTGCTGTGACTGTCGCTTATCAAACCACAGCTTTCTCGCCAGAATCCGTTCATTATATGATGGGCGAAGCTGACGATCACCACCAAGCTAGCACTTTGACTTTCGGTCTGAAATCTTGCGCGGCGGGCACAACAGTGTCTGACGACGGACAAAGCCAAGGCCAAGGAAAAGACAAAGACTCTGATAAGGATGACAGCAAAAAAGCTGAAGTTGCAGCTGCGGAAACTTGCAACCATGTGACTGTTGTTATGGAACTGGTCGCTGACGATGGTCAGGGACAAGGTCAAGGTCAAGATCAAGGCAAAGACAAAGAAGATAAAGATACAGACAAGAAAACTGTAACTCGCTCGATGGCTTTGGCTGACAATGGTCAAGGTCAGGGTCAAGGCCAAGATAAAGGTCAAGACAAGGGCCAAGATAAGGATCAAGACAAAGACCAAGATAAAGGCCAAGACAAGGATCAAGATAAAAAAGTGACTGTTGCTTTAGCCGATAATGGTCAAGGTCAGGGTCAAGGCCAAGATAAAGGACAAGACAAGGGTCAGGACAAAGATCAAGACAAAGACCAAGATAAAGGCCAGGACAAAGACCAAGATAAAAAAATGACCGTTGCTTTGGCTGATAACGGTCAAGGACAAGGTCAGGGTCAGGATAAAGGTCAGGACAAAGGCCAAGATAAAGATCAAGACAAGGATCAAGATAAAGGCCAGGACAAAGACCAAGATAAAAAAATGACCGTTGCTTTGGCCGATAACGGACAAGGACAAGGTCAAGGTCAAGATAAGGGCCAAGATAAAGGTCAGGACAAAGACCAAGATAAAGACCAAGATAAGGGTCAGGACAAGGACCAAGATAAAAAGGTCACTGTAGCTGATAATGGTCAAGGCCAAGGTCAAGGTCAGGATAAGGGCCAAGACAAGGGTCAAGATAAAGATCAAGACAAAGATCAGGATAAAGGACAAGACAAGGATCAAGATAAAAAAGTGACTGTTGCTTTAGCCGATAATGGTCAAGGTCAGGGTCAAGGCCAAGATAAAGGACAAGACAAGGGTCAGGACAAAGATCAAGACAAAGACCAAGATAAAGGCCAGGACAAAGACCAAGATAAAAAAATGACCGTTGCTTTGGCTGATAACGGTCAAGGACAAGGTCAGGGTCAGGATAAAGGTCAGGACAAAGGCCAAGATAAAGATCAAGACAAGGATCAAGATAAAGGCCAGGACAAAGACCAAGATAAAAAAATGACCGTTGCTTTGGCCGATAACGGACAAGGACAAGGTCAAGGTCAAGATAAGGGCCAAGATAAAGGTCAGGACAAAGACCAAGATAAAGACCAAGATAAGGGTCAGGACAAGGACCAAGATAAAAAGGTCACTGTAGCTGATAATGGTCAAGGCCAAGGTCAAGGTCAGGATAAGGGCCAAGACAAGGGTCAAGATAAAGATCAAGACAAAGATCAGGATAAAGGACAAGACAAGGATCAAGACAAGAAGATTGCCTAATCCAAGTTTTGAATCTCGAAACTGCAATTCAACAGGAGAGTGGCGGATCGCCACTCTCCTTGTAATTCCAAATCCATCTCAGAAACCCATGTAAGGAGCTTCCCATATGCGTTCACTGATGATTGCTAGTTTGCTGATGTGTTTTTTCCTGGCAGCTTGCCAGGGCTCTTCCGGATCCGGAAGTGACAATGGTTCCGCAGCCCAAGGCGGCGGTGGAGATGGCGATAACGGCAACAACGGCTCAGGTCCCAAGCCTCCACCCAATATGAGAATCGATCTTCCAGAGGTGACAGGCACTTGCCTCAATCTGGAAAAATACTTTCAAAGAATTCGCGGCTTACCGACAACGGTTTCAGCTCGCAAGATCACCAAAGATATGGAATTTCGCGTGACGGGAAATAACATCCCTCGAAATTTTCTGCTCCGTCTCGCTGCTGGAAATTTTCAGATGGCAGATGCAACGCTGGCTGATATCCCAGAAATTGTCGAAGTGAAGCAAGAGGAATGCACCAAGGTCACTTTGCGTATTGAAGGCCGCGACGAGATCTATAAGATCACGCGTGCGAAACCGGATTCGCTGACGCTTGAAAATGATTGGAGCAATCAGATCACGGTCACTTGGAAAGCGGTCAATCGCTTGCAGTGGGAGACCATTTCCACAGTCGGCGATTTTCTTTGCGATCCCAACAGTCGTGGACGTTTGCAGACAATTTCCGAAATCACCTGGGGCAATCCGGATATTTTCACCGATTCTCTTCCCGCCGATACGATCGATCGCAATTACCTGAAGCTGGTGATCGAAGCGACGTCTTATCCGGCCTCGATTTATTCTGAAACAAATGATCTGGTCGTCAATCGCCTGAAGGAACTTCGTTCATGGCCGGTTCGAGCGGATCTCTTGCAGTGCTACTGATATCAAGAACAGGAGAAACAATGGCATCTTCGCATTCTACTCATTCAAACTCGAATACACAGTCACACACACATTCACATTCTCAATCGCAGGTTTCGTCTTCAAAAAATCGGGAGAAACGGGGCGTGATAGGCCGAGTGTTTCAATTTCTTTCGAAAGTATTGGAGCCGGCCAAATCAAAAACTGCCAAGCGGACGGCCAGTCCGGCTTCAGCTTCAGCATCGGCCCATCATCCGCAAAGGAAGACAAAAATAGCTGCGACAAAATCGCATTCGAGAACACACTCGAAAACAAGTCACCACCGTCGGCACAGGCGGGTCGAGAAACCGGACTCGTCTTTGCGCGATCCCAATTCAGTGATTCCGGATCGCGATCATGATCGGGCTCATAGCCCCGGTCATCGTCATTTACCACTGGATAAAGAGATTCATTAAGCCCTAGATTAGGGACGTTTTTCCGGTGCGCTTTGGCTGATTGGAAAAAACGAGAAAGTAAACTGATAGACTTCCGAAGCCTGAGATTGGTTCTGAGTCAGGAACTGATTGAGCGAGCGGCGGAAGTCCGTCAGTCGCTGCTTGAGTTCCGGAATCAGGCTAGGATCAATTGAAATCGTCAACGACGAATGATCACGCTTCATAAAATCTACATCATCAATCGCCATCAGACTCATCAAAGAAAATTGCTTTTGCAAAAGCCGACGGGCCTCCGAGGTCTCGGCGTTGTTCGACCAAGTCAGCTGACTGGACTTCGCTGTCCACTTTTTATTTTGAACTTCCAAAAAACCAAGGCGCATCAGGCGCGCCACCGATAGCTGCAGCTGAGTTTGGTTGATTCCCAGCCGACGGCAGATCCACTTTTCATCAGCGACAAAGTTTTTCGTTCGAATCAATTCCAGCAAAGCAAAGTGATACCATTCGGAGATCAGATGAAACGAGTCTTCGATGCGTTGATGATCGGTTTCGGTGGATGGATTTTTCTTTTCATTTTGCACCCAATCCTGGCGCAGCCGCTTATTGGTCTTCGCGATCAGTGATGCCGAGGGAGAGCGCGTGCCGTTCAGAATTTTCGTCAAATAAGACTGATCGATGTTCAGGCATTTGGCGTAAGAGCGGATCGAGTAACTGGCGTTCTTGCTTCGGCGAAACTGAAAGTCTTGCTTTAAAAGTCCAACAAAGTGGGACCGAGAGATGTCGTGTTCGCCAAGATTGTTTGTCATTCTGGGAAAGCCAATAACGAAGTTTTTATTGAAAAACAAATCAATTTGTCCCCAATGAGGACTTTAATGTCCTCAAAACCAAACCTAAATGAATTCTTAAAAATTGATCGAATGCTCTAGAAGAAGAGGGTCGCGGTCAGAGAGTACTCGTGCAAAAGGTAATAGTTGTAGAGCAAGCCCACCATCAAATAGTTCGTGGCGTTCAGCTGAATTCCGGCAAAGAAATCTTCTTTCAGCTGTTTGGTTTCAAGTTGGCGAGTGGCGTAATTGTAGGACTGCCGAAGGCTATCCTCGGTTCGCTTTGAGTAGGTGAGGATCATGCGTTTGACCAGTAAACTGGCGGTGAGCAGTTTCACAGTGGAAACATCGCCGGTTTGAGGAACTTCGACATTCAAAACCGAGTAGTCCAAAAGCAGCGAACCCAGTGACAGGCCGCCTGTGTAGGTTTTCACTTGGTATTTGAAGACCGGTCGCTCTTCTGGAACAAAGGTTTCGTCTTCGACCTGTGTTTCGTCGGCGTACTGGGATGCTCCGAAGGTCAGGGGGCCGAATGTTCCATTCAGTCCGACGCCGGGGCTGATGGTTTTGGTCAACTTGTTGTAGCGACCCATCAATCCCAATTGAAGACTTCGGGCTTTCAGGCCGCCATCGACTTTTTTAATCAGGTTAACCGCGCTGGCCAAGGTGTACTTTTGCTGCGGCAGCTTCAGGCCTTTTTGTTTTCTCTCCAAAAAGTCATCGGACATTTCAAATCCGGGCGGACCGAAAAAAGTCTCTTCACTGTTAGAAGGTGAGATCGCAGCACCCACTCGTCCAAGTCCTTGGACAATCGAGAAATCCGTTTCGCCGCCATACATGATGCCTTCAAGGCCGATGCCCTTGTCGGTGGGAACAGCGGACGGGTTGATGCGAATTTGATTTCCGTAAGAGGGATTGGTCGAAGCCTGACCGCCGCGGCTGCCGGAGCCGCCGATGCAGCCCGCGAATTTGTAACAGTCGATTTCAGTGGCCGCCATCGAACACAGTGGCAAAAGCAGGAGACCGAATGTGAATATAAGAAGCTGAAGCATCCTGCGCACCGAAAGATAAGTCGTTATCTTTAAAGGGTAGACTCGATCCAACCTTCGGTAAAGCAAGATTCTTTTTTACAATAGACGACTGAATTTCCGCCCAGTGTCTGTGACGTCCAGCCCTTGTGTCGGCAGTCGTTTTCTTCACATCGGGTCTGGTAGGAGCGGTTGTTCGTGTAGGTGATCCAGCCGTTCGTCAAGCAATCACCTTCCGTGCAGACGACTTGAGCTTTCATCATCTGGCTGTCGCGATCGACTTCGTACCATCCGGCTGTGAAGCAGCCCTCGTCTTTGCACTGAGTGTAGTAGCGAAGATCTTGAGTACCGCCGACGATCCAACCCGAATTCATGCAACCATTTCGGTAGCACTGGAAATCAGTAAAAGATCCCTGGCGTTTGTCTTCGCGGGTCCATCCGTTTTTGAAGCAGTCTTGGTCCCAGCAGGTGATTTCTTGATAGGCGTGGGCAGAAGCGGAAAGTGACATCAATAAAGTGAGGATCAGTGTTTTCATGATTTAATCGTAGCCGTCAGAATCCTCGATGCCAAGAAGGCTTTTGCAAGTTTCCATTTCGGCGTTGATCTTATTGATCGACCTTTGCAGCTGCTGAATTTCGCGGGCGTCCAGTTCTTTTTCAAGAGCTGCCACCACCATCGGATGTTTTTTCAGCCATTGGCCCTGGCGGGCCGCATAGGTTTCTGGAATTCCCGAGCGCAAGGCCGCTTGTCTGGCATTTCCATCGACCAGGTATTCGGCGATAAATTTTAAAGTCTCCAAGGTCAAGAGATGACGGTGAGCCTTCAATCGCGACGAGAATCCCATCTGACGAATTCTCATCGGCCACCTCCCTCAAATAGTCCGGCGAACTGGGTCTGTTGATTTTCCAACTGCAAAAGCTGCCGCTTGATATCCAGTCCGCCGGAATAACCGCCCAGCGAACCGTCGGAAGAAATCACGCGGTGGCAGGGAATGATAATCGAAATCGGATTGCGACCGTTCGCCGTTCCCACGGCCCGGCTGGCATTTCGATCATTTAATTTCACGGCGATATCTTTGTAAGAGCATGTTTGACCGTAGGGAATTTTCAGCAGCTGTTTCCAAACCAGTTTTTGAAACTCGGTGCCTTCGAGATCCAGCGGGAGATCAAATGTCTGGCGCTGGCCCGCAAAGTATTCGCCCAGCTGCTGGGCTGCTTTTTCCAAGATCTGGGTCCTTTTCATTTCCACCGGCCGTGGATCCCAGAAGACACAGGTCAGTCCTTTTTCCGAGGCCACCAAATACAAGGGCCCCAGCGGGGTTTTCATTTTCAGCTGAGCGAGACTCATGATTTCTTCCTTTTCTTTTGCGCTTGCGAAGGAGGAGTTTGATAAAACTGTCGCCAGAACAAGGCGGCCACATAACCGCGCCAGGGGCTGAGCTCATTGAGAAGATCTTTTGGATGCTGTTCCATTACGCGGGCCAAGATCAGATCCGTGCCTGGAAATGCATCGGTATGCCGAAGCGCTTTCAGTGCCATATACTGAGCTGTCCAAGGTCCGATGCCCTTGATGGTTTGCACCTGTCGGATAAACTCTTCGACATCTTGGGTGGGCTCGAGAGAAATTTTTTTCTCCAGCAAAGCCTGACAGAAAAGGACAAGAGATTTTTTTCGAGCTTCGGTTGTACGAAGACTGGTGAGATCGGCGCGGCAGATGGCTTCAGCTGTTGGAAAAAAACGAATGGCTTGCTCACCCTCTTTGAGGCCCGAGTCTTCGCCGCAAAGATCGATTAAATCCTGCATGAGTTTTCGCCCTTGCTCGACACTGACCAATTGGCCCAGAATAGTGCCGATGGCGATTTCAAATGCATCCCATCCGGATGGCAGACGAATACCGGGATGAAGTTTCAGAATTTTTCGGATGAAGCTTTGTTTTTCCAAAGTATTGGCAATCAAGGCTGGATCCGAATCCAAATCAAACTGACTGCGCACACGAGACAAAATCAAAGGTATGGCCGAAGTGTCCGGAAAATCGATTTCCAGTTGCAGACAGGATTTTTTCGGGTTGTCAGAAATCCAGATGTGACCGACCTGATTGTTGAAGCAAATCACCCTGAGCCAACGACCGCTGTCGATTTTCTCCAAACGTCCGACGCGATGATTGTGATAGGTTTTCAGTAAGCCCTCAAAATCGAAGGGCGGCCGGTAAGACAGAGACAGTTGCAAGCCCGAGGTCGCCGTCGATTTGGTCCGGCGAATGGCGCTGGGGGTTCGCTGGAAACGATCCTTGAAGGCGTCGTTGAATCGGCGAATCGATGAAAATCCAGAGGCAAAGGCGATCTCGGCCATCGGCAGACTTGTTTCTGAAATCAGCTTTCGCGAAATATTCAGGCGGTTTTCAAACGACAGCTGCTTGGGGGTTTTTCCGATCTCGTCGATAAACAGCCGGCGCAGATGCCGGGCCGAGACTCCGAACTGCATGGCAAAGCGGTCTTCGCTAAAGACGATCACGTCTTGGCTGTGCAAAACCCGCACGGCCCTTTGCACGACGGCCGATTTGCCAATCCAGGCCGGTGACATCGGAGCACTTTCGGGCCGGCAGCGCAGGCAAGGTCGGTAACCGGACTTTTCGGCGCTGTGTGAGCTTGGGAAAAATTCGATATTCTCGCGCTTGGGCTTGGCCGGGCAGATCGGGCGGCAGTAGATCCCGGTGGTTTTGACTCCGACAAAAAACTTGCCGTCAAAGCGCGGATCGCGGGCCAGCATGGCTTGATAGAAGATGTCGGACTGTTTCATGGGGCCAATATAAAGGATTTTTCGGTATTTGACTGGCTGTTTTCGGACATGATCGTCCGAGTCAAAACAAGGTTGAAGAATCCTGGAAGCTCTGGCTGAATAGAAGAATGAATCAGGATTTTAAAAGCTTTCAGGAGTTTTACCCCTTTTACCTTTCGGAACATGCAAAGCCGGCGACGCGGGCCTTGCACCTATTGGGAACAGGAATGGCGATCATTTGGTTGGTTCTGTGTTTGGCTGTTTGGCAAAAACCGATTTGGATTTTAGCCGGGTTTGTTTTTGGTTATGGGCCTTCGTGGATCGCGCATTTTTTTGTCGAGAAGAATCGGCCGGCAACTTTTAAATATCCACTTTTCAGTTTGCGCGGCGATTTTCAGATGGCCTTTGATATTCTCCGCCACCGGAAATTGATCTTCGAAAAAAACTAGCGGCCCTCGTAAGGTGCAAACCGGGGAGCTTCTGGAAATTCCTTTTGGCCTTCGGCATAGGCAAAGGGACCATTGGCATCCAGCTCTGGATAGCGAGGCGAGATCGAACCGCTGGCACGTTGCCGATTCAGGTAATATGAATTCCGGGTCCAAGCGATGCGAAGCTCTTGCAAAATGGATTTGCGAATAACATCCGGAACTTTTTCTGACAGCAGAGGCAAAAGGATATTCGGAAGCTGAGTATTTTGTCGAGCTTCGGCAAAGGTCGCAGCCCAGATGGGGCCCGGATTTCGCGGCGATGGCCGGTGAAAACCAAAGACACCGACCGCATTTGGAAACGAGCGCTTAAAGAGAAGGGGCTGGTTGAACATATGGGATCCATCCCACAGCCCATAATCCGGAAGTGTGCGATCGGCATGATAGCGATCGCATTGCTCGCCGGTTTGGATGTTGGCGCAGGATTCATTGCGACTGTTGCGTGTGAAGTCTCCACTGTAAATGGTCGCCAGTTCGTGACGTTGATATTCCAAGCTATGAGCCAAACGAGAGTTTCCAATTGCACGCGCACGGTCAGTTTTGTAGAGGTCCTGAATTTGTTCGGGGCTTAAGAAGTTGCCACGATCGCCGTCTTCGCGGGGCTCGAGATTGGAAAGTCCCCAGCAGCCGCCGATAAACACCAGCTTCACGCGCGAGAAATATTTTTGCAGAATGGGATATTTGGCAATGCTCTGGTGCAAAGTCGGCGTGTACAGAGCCTGTGTGGCGAATAAGAGGTTTTCACCCTGCTGGTTTTTCAAAGCAGAGGTGTAGGCCTCATCGCTGTGAAATCCCATGCCCGGGATGTGATGACCGTTAATGATAAAAACATCCGGCATCATGTCTTGGTTGATTTGAGATTCGAACCACTTGAGCTGAGTTTCTGTCATCAAGGGAACTGGATCCGTTTGCTGACCGACCTGTGATCGGCTGTGGCCGGTGGCAAAGTTTTCTGTTGTCACGGCAAAAGGATTGTTCGCCGAATTCAGATTGGGGCGAATCAGGACCACTTTGCGCTGGGACCCTGCGGAAACGGCGCGACTGATTTCGGCTTGGACTTGGGAAGAGAGTTCACCATTCCCCATCCTGACGTGCAGAATATAGATCGGACGATTGGAGTCACTGGCCGCGGCTTGGGTCACAGGAGCCAGAATCAAAAAATGAAATGCCAATGCCAAAAATCGAAACGATAAGTTCGTCACATCAACCTCGGGACAGCCATCCTACACGAAGGTGGCCGTCTTGGCTGAAGTCGCTGATTTATCTGTGCTCTTTCGGCGATGTTCCTAGGAAAACTTCACGGACGTCTAAGAATTAGCGAGGCATTCTTTCATGGTCAGATCACTGGGGCCTCAAAGCCAGCCATTTGCATCCCATGCGTGTATGGATGATCATGGTGGTAAATCTGAGAAAAAGCTGAGATGCTTTACTTATGGAGGTCGCCATGAAAACAGCAATCTGTTTCCTGATCCTAGGGCTTGCCAGCCAGGCCATGGCCGATAAAAAGCCAAACTTCAATCTGCGCAAACAAATCCTGGAAGTTGAAAATAAGATCGTGGATCTCAATCGCAAACAACAATGCGAGACGGACGGGGATTGTCTGGCCGTTGCCTATGGATTTAAATCCTGCGGTGGACCGGCCAGCTATTTGATCGTATCCAAGCAAAATCCAAACTTAAAGAAACTGACGGAATTGACAGATAAGTATCGCAAGATGAAAGAAGAAGAAGCGAAAGAATATGATTTGATCAGCACCTGCGACATCACGGCAGAGCCAACACCTCGATGCCTTGAGAAAAGATGTCAGGCCGGTCAGTAGGTGGGAATCAATTGAAAGTGCATAGCGCTGCATAGAAATTCCCCTGACAGCTGCAAGCCAAAACTGTAACCAATCAAGAGTCGGTTCGCTGCGAAAAACCTGGAAGCTTCTTAAGATCAAAAGTACTCTGGGCTCCAGAGAGTGAAACATGAGTCGTTCGAAAATTTTCTGGTTTGGATTTCGCGAAATGCTTCCCATCATTACAGGCGCGATTCCATTTGGTGCGGTGATGGGAACGGTTTGCTCGGAAGCGGGTTTAAGCTTTGCTCAGACCATTTCGATGAACTTTATGGTGTACGCAGGGGCGGCTCAGCTGGCGGCAACCGAGTTGATGACCAAGCATGCGGCAGGCCTTGTTGTGGTGCTGACCGGGCTTGTGATTAACATGCGCTTTCTTTTGTACAGCGCTGCCATGTCACCCATTGTGCAAGAATCTCCGTGGCTGACGAAATTTCTGACCGCGCACACGCTCACCGATCAAAGCTTTGCCGTGATGTCGGCCAATCAATCCAAGCTGAGAGGCAATACCGAGCTGATTATCTTTTATTTCGGAACGGCCGTTTGCATGATGTCGGCTTGGCAGCTGGCGGTGATTGCGGGCTACGCCTTTGGAAATTTCGCGCCAGCTTCTTGGTCTTTGGATTACGCTGTGCCTTTGAGCTTTGTGGCCTTGGTGATGCCAACGCTGAAGAATAAAACCTATGTCATCGTGGCGGCTTTTTCGGCGATCATGTCGATTGTTCTTTATCCGCTTCCATTCAAAATGAGTTTGATTGTCACAGCCTTGCTTTCAATTGGGCTTGGCATTTTTCTGACCCGAAGGAAGGAGGCTTGATGATTGAGACCTCGTACTTTTGGACCTGCATTGTGGTGCTGGCGCTGGGAACGATCAGTATTCGGCTTTCGCTGATTGCGGTGTCATCGAAGATCAAAATTTCGGATCGCACGAAAGAAATTTTCTCTTACATTCCAGCGGCGGTTTTGCCGGCATTTGTGGCGCCCGCGGCCTTTTTTCACCAGGGAACTGTGACCTGGCTGGCAGGAAAAGAGCGGCTTTTGGTGATGGTCTTTGCGACGGTCGTCAGCTACTTCACTAAAAGCACACTGGCGACCATTGTCTTTGGTTTGGTCACTTTGTTCCTGCTGACTTGGATCTAAATGCCGGCCATTTCTGGCCGATTTCTGCACTGCTTGTTTGCCTCAAGTTTGCAGTTCAAATCGGTCGATGGAAAACAGAGAAAATAGCAAGCTTTCGGTGAAATTGGTGGCTTTGGGTTTGGCCCTTCTTGGGCCTGTGTTCATATCTTCGACGACTTGGGCTGTGGGCCCAAGACCCTTTAAGGTTCAATGCTTTCAGACTCAGAGCGCGGACACGAAGGCATTGCAGAAGTATCGCTATCAAGTGGCTTCATTGAATTCGAAAATTGCTCGGGGCCAAGTTTCAAAAGCCGAAGCGGCTCAACTGGCCGCAACCGCCATCGCTGGCATCAGCAAGCAGTCTCGAAATTTTCAACAGGCTCGGATGTTGATCAACGAAATTCGGTCGGTTCCCTCGGATTTGATGTCGCATATTGGGGATGTATTAGATGCGCATGTCGCCCCCTTTTTTAATCACCTTGTTCCGAATGTTTTCCGTCCGGATTACAAGCCCTTTAATACCGATCATATGTTAGAGGCTTTTGAAAAACTCACGCCGGCTGATGTACCCGAGGTGCTAGATCTGCTCACTTTAAGAAACGATTTCACCAGCGAATTAGACGGAGCTCAGTTTTTGCCGGTGGTGGAAGCTCATATGCTTGAGTCTCTGAGAGTGAAAGTGAATTCTCGCTCTTGGAAGGCCGCAATACCAGTTGTCGAGGAAGCCATCATCCAAAAGCTCGAGCAAGTGCGTGAAGATCCGCAGGCGATCGAAAAGATGATCCATACCTTGCTGTCGATTAAGATCGGTTCGGAACGCATCGCTGTTGAACTGCTAGAGCTTCGCCGGGCCGAGCTTCAAAAGCCGCTCAATCAGCAAAATCCAAAACTGATCGAGCGTCTTCGTGGCGTGACCTATCAAATGGGCAACTTGATCATGGCACCAAGCCCAAATCTGCAAAAATGGCTGGTGACTCAACCCGTGGAGGCCAAAGATCTGGAAGAGATCCTACTTCCTGTTGGCCGCGTTCCTAGCATTCCATTTCTTCCAGAGGTCAATCAGGCCTTGTTGAAAGTGATGAAGACCAGCGATCGAACCTGGAATCGTTTGAAAGCTGCGCAATATTTCCAGCATATCGGTCTTTACACGAATGAGACCAAGGCGGTTCTACTTTTTATCATCAGTCAGAAGTGGCCATTCCCGGAGATCAAAGTGGTCGCCCAGGAGATTCTGAATAAGTATCCTTAATTGAAATTCACTTCTTTTAGCGGGGTGACAATCATGGACTCTCTCTGTGTTCTCCAGGGTGGTTGATCACCCAACAGGCGAGATGGATTTTTACCGAGGTTCACTAAGGAATTCCACTCGACAGATAGCAGTGCGGTTTGCTGTTGGATCGAACGGTTCTCTGAAATCCTGTCATTGCCCCGGCAGCGATTGCCCGCTGAATACGAATAAGTGTCGCAGATCGCAAGCTCGACATTCGCAAGTTTTTTTGAAAACAGAGACAGCCATTCAGTCAGCAAGAGAGGCCGGTAGTAATTCACCGACGGATCTAGAATCAAGGCGCGATTGCCGATACGGTAGGCGGCCGCAACATGATAGGACCAGTGAGTGGCGCCACGCGGATCAAAATCCGTTTTGAAGCTCAGATCACCAAAAGCAAAAATTTTCCCGGGGCGGATCCAGTTCTGATTTTCCAAGCTTCGCGCCGCATGACCGGCTCGGGTGTAGCATTTGTCACGTGGGTACAGCCAAGTCGATCTGCGTGCGAAGCCAGGCTGCTGAGTGTTTTGGTAAATGCGCTCGTCACGCATTTTTTCAAAAGCGATTTGCAGTTGCTGTTCGGTTCCCGGCCAGCCGGGGAGATAGCTGATATCGAAATTGTCGGTGTAGGCAATGGCCTCGCCCATGGCCGACCGATTGGTTGCAGACCCGCGAAAGTCAGCATCTTGTCGAAGCTGGGACTCTAAGGCTTCGCGCCAGTTTTGATCTGGCTGTCGGATCGCTGACTCTTGGGCGAAGAGTGGCGAGGCTGAAACGAGGGTGACTGAAATCCAAAATAAAATATGTCGAAGCATTTTCATTGAGCCATTTGATTCGATCCTAAGTCAGCAAACAACGTTCAAAGCTGTGCTTTTTGTCAGGGAAAAATGCGACAGGCGTGGGTCATTTCGTCTTTCAAATCTTGCGGCGGATCAAAGAGCTTTGAATTTCTGCTGGCATGGCAAATGCTGTTTGGATTTTTCGGATGGAAGAAAGAGGTTTATGCAGGCGTCACTTCAAGTCTACAACGAAAAACGAAACTTCCGAAAAACGTCAGAGCCCAAGGGTCACCTCCACAAAAACCTGGACCGAAAAATTTTTGTGATCCAGCGCCATGAAGCGACCAGGCTTCACTATGACTTTCGCTTGGAGCTAGGCGGTGTTCTGAAAAGCTGGGCGATTCCTAAAGAGCCGGTGCTAGATCCAAGTGTGAAGCGCCTGGCCGTGCAAACAGAAGATCACCCGATCGAGTACGCCACATTTCGGGGAGACATTCCGAAAGGGCAATATGGTGGTGGGCATGTCGAGATTTGGGATGCGGGTGAATGGATTCCTTTGGATGAGGACCCTTCAGCGGCTTTTGATGAGGGCCGTCTGAATTTCGAAATTCGTGGAAAAAAACTGAAAGGCCGATGGACCCTGATTCGAACAAAAGGATTGGGCCACAGCAAAAAAGATCAGAATAAAAACTGGCTGCTCATCAAAAATCGGGATGAATGGTCCGAGAAGCAGGCTTCCGCCAAGCCATCCAATACTCGTCAAATCTCTGGAAAAGCGACCCGCAAGAAGACGACGTCAATGGCAGAACCTCAGTTGGCGGTTTTGGTGGACCGTCCCCCCAAAGGCCCAAACTGGGTGTTTGAGGAAAAGTACGATGGCTATCGTATTATGGCGCAGATTCAAAATTCGAAAATCCATCTTCTCTCTCGTTACGGAAATGATTGGACCAAGCGCTTTCAGGTGATCCAAAAATCTTTGGCAAAATTGGGCCTACGAGATGTGATTTTTGATGGCGAACTGGTCGCGATCGGCCCGCAGGGCCACAGTGACTTTCAGCTTTTGCAAAACTCTTTGGTTGATCGGAAAAAGCAATCCAATCTGGTCTATCATGTTTTCGACTTGCTTCAATATGAAGGCGAAAATCTAGAGTCTCGTCCGCTGACCGAGCGGAGAAAGCTTCTTGAGAAAATTTTAGCAAATCAAAAAGATCGCCATCTTCAACTGAGCCAGATTCTGAAAGGCAAAGATGCGAATCAAGTTTGGAAGCAGGCTTGCGCGTCTGGATGGGAAGGAATCATTTGCAAACGCCAAGATCGTCCTTACCAGCATTGGCGCAGTCCCGATTGGCTCAAGGTGAAATGCAAAATGGGTCAAGAGTTTGTCATTATTGGATTCACCGAACCGCAAGGGGCCCGAGAGCATTTCGGGGCTTTGCTTTTAGCATCACGAGATGCAGAGACAAAAGGCAAGCTTCAGTATGTCGGGAAGGTTGGAACTGGATTCACAAAGACGACCTTGAAAGAACTTTTCGGTCAACTGAAAAAGCTGGAGGTCCGAAAGCCTGCTCTTCAAGCATCAGACGTCCGTGAAAAACAAGTGCATTGGATTCAGCCCGATCTGATCGCACAGATTGAATTTCATGGATGGACACAAGACCGAATTTTACGGCAGCCTTCCTTCAAAGGGCTTCGTGAAGACAAGCCAGCAGCCGAAGTGAAAATCGAAAAAGCCAAACCTGTCGAGGAGGTAGCTCGGACCAAAAGTGAAGAATCGAAAGTGGTTTTGACCCACCCGGATCGGGTTTTATTTCCAGAGGCCGAGGTGACCAAAGCGGATCTGGCGGAATATTTTGAAAGCGTCTGCGATTTGGCATTTCCCCTGATCAAAGACCATCCTCTCGCATTGATCCGATGCCCCAGTGGAATTGATAAGGCCTGCTTCTTCCAGCAACAGGCGAAATCCACATTGGCCACACAGCCAGGCTTGCAGGCGGTGACCACTGGCGACTCGGAATCCCGACTTGAAATCACGGGGCCTTCGGGCTTTCAAAGTCTTGTGCAGAACGGTGCGATTGAACTTCATATGTGGGGTGCTTCGAATCAAAATCTTGAAAAACCGGATCAAGTCGTCTTCGATCTCGACCCGGATCCGGCTTTACCCTGGAGCCAGGTGATCAAAGCGGTCCGACAACTGATCAATTTCATCGAAGAGGATGGGCTTGTTCCTTTCCTTAAGCTGACAGGTGGGAAGGGTGTTCATGTTCATGCACCCATTCGGCCGAATTCATCTTGGGATCGGGTGCATGCTTACGCTGAGAAAGTCGCCAAAGATTTAGAAGCCAGTGGTTTGAAAGTTTTCACGACGACTTCGCTGAAGAAAGAGCGAAAGGGATTGATCTATATCGACTATCTCAGAAATTCACGTGGGGTTACATTTGTGGCACCTTATTCGCCGCGGGCCAAGCCAAGTGCGCCAGTTGCCACGCCGATTTTTCCGGACGAGCTGAGCGCAAAGATCAAACCGGATTCTTTGACCGTGCGAAATATGGCGAAAAGAATCCATCGGCAGAAACAGGATCCTTGGGCTGACTTCAAAAAGTCAGCGGTGGAATTGCCCAGTCGATAAGATTAAGGCTGACAGGTTTGGTACATGTGTCCACAGGTGAAACCAGGGGATGGCGCGCAGTTTCCATCCATGTCCTGCATAAACATTTCAGGTCCGGTGGCATCACATGGTGGGCAGACAC
>CBIHPB010000031.1:0-17116 GCA_966211485.1 uncultured Bdellovibrio sp. | reverse complement strand
CATTTTTCCCACCTGCTGAGATGATCAGCGAAATCACCACGAACCCAAAGATTCCATTTCAGTGCCGGCTTGTTTCGCTCGAAAAGCTCTGGAAAGTTCATTTTTGTCGAAAGTACGAGAGGCTCTTTGTTTGCTCGCTTCCCAGGCTCTAGCAATTTCAGTATGTAGCCAAGTTTCGCATTCGGCCGAAAGTGGTTTGCAGCTTCGGAAAAATATCCCAACACATTCACTTGCTCGTTTTGATAGGCCAATCCGACCAAAAATTCTGGATTGAAATGAGGCGCATTGGTTGCCAGCACATAGGGCACAACTGATTCGTAAAGGCCATCGACTCGCGCCTTTTTTAAAGCTTCCGCAACAGTCCATTCGAAAGAGAGATTGCCGCCCTTTGAATAAGCAAGAGGTGCGCCCCACTGAACCAAACTGCTTAAAAGATTTTCTTCCGTCAGTTGTGGAACGACCTCGACCGTGTAATTAAGAGCCGTCGCAACTGCCTGAAGATTATCCAGCCGCATATTCTTTGTTTTGATTGCACTATGCAAAGCCTGACGACTGACCCCAACCTGCTTTTCAAGCTTCGAAAGATTCTGCGATTTAAGATCTGTGAAAAATCTCGCCGTGTTCATATTCACATCCTACCAAGAATAAACTGTAAAGACAACTTTACATATTATATTATCGGTAACCATTTATAATAACTTAAGTATTTGGCATTATTATCATTTTGATACAGCAACAGCACCATAAGCACTTCCCGATTACTGAGGATCCAGGAATTGCGACAGCCTAGGAATTTTTCCTATTCAAAATAGCTTCGAGCATTTTGTGATTGACCTTTATTTAGCCTTTTTGCTAAATGTTTTTATGTCAAAAAGCCGCGCAGAAAAGGAACTGGAAGATTTCGAACTTGTCTTCTCTGCGCTTGCGCACGAAGCGCGTCGGCGGGTCTTGGTAGTTCTACTTGGCAGACATGGAGAAATGACAGCGGGTCAAATTGTCGAGCGGTTTCACTGCAGCTGGCCGACGATGACTCGACATCTTTCAGTTCTCGAAGAAGCGGGATTGATCCGGGTCGAAAAGATTGGTCGCGAGCGACACTATTTTCTTGTTCGCGAAAGACTGACGGCCGTTCTTGGAAACTGGATGCACTGGTTTGAAGACGAAAAAATAAAGGAGAAAGAAAGATGAGCAAACCCGAAGTCGTGATCGCGATGTACAGGCCCAAAGCCGGAAAGCTGGCCGAACTGGAAGCACTGGTGCAGAAACATTTTGGAGTTTTGACCGAGTACGGCCTCACAACCGGCAAAGCGCCGTTTATCGGCCGCTCGGAAGACGGAACAATTATCGAGGTCTTCGAATGGATCTCAAGATCCGCGGCCGAAAGTGCGCATGACCATCCGGCCGTCGCCAAAATCTGGGAAGCCATGGCCATGGTCTGCGAATTTGGCCGCCTCGAACAAATGCCTGAAGCCAAAAACCGCTTTCCGCATTTTCAAAAGGCATTTTGAGTTATGGCAACCGCATCTTTTCCGGAACTTGAAGAGAGCTTAAACTTAGCAACCAAAAGCCTACCTGACGTTACATCCAAAAAGATGTTCGGCTGCTATGCACTTTGGGTGAATGAAAATGTCTTCGCATTGGTTTGGAAACAAGGTCGAATCGGATTCAAGCTTCCAGATGAGTCGAAATTTGAAGAGCTGATGGCCGTCGATGGCTCCGAGCCTTGGAAGGCTGGCCCTATGAAGATGGCTCACTGGGTTTTAGTTCCCAAAACTGCTCATCAAAAGCCGGCTGAACTTAAGAAGTGGGCGGCGATCGCTCATAAACTTTGCGCGACCCTAGAGAAAAAGCCAAAATCAGGCGCTAAGAAAAAAACTGCAAAGAAGCCGACAAAGAAAAAAGCGAGATAAAATGTTTAACGAGAAAAAACTTGATTCCTACTTCTACACGACCCCAGGATTTTACCTCTTTTATATTCCAATCGGTGTGCCTTATAAAAAACTCTATTCATTGGCCGACGCGGCAGGCGTGCAAAAGAAAGAGGCCTTAGGACCGATTTTGGAAAAAGGATCTCTCTTTGGCAAAGGCTGGATCGGCGTCGAAATCGAAAATCCTCGTGATCATCGGCCTGATGTCGTTCACATTTCTGGCACATTTGAAACTTATGAACATCACGGCCCTTACAAAACTTTAGGAAAGGCGTATCAAATAATCAAAAAAGAACGCCCGTCATTCAAAGAGTTTTACAACCTTTACCTCGACGATCCAGACAAAGTGGGCCCCGAGAACTGTCGAACGGTGATCTACTTCAACTGAGCTTTCAGCTGAATCGAAGCTTTGGTGTAACCACAACCCTCGCCGTCCACGAAATGCACGTGATCACCTGCGCCCGCAGAGTAAGTGATACATGTCACGACGGCTTTGTTTGAAGCGTGGACGCCGTAGTAAATATGTCCGTCATTTTTCGCGGACTCTAAGAGCCCGGCGATTTTCTTTGCCTGTTCGGCCGAGCAATCGATCACCATTCGGAGGTTGTCGTCGAACTTTCTGAAGTCGGATTGGGCGGCGACTTCGGATTTGTATTTTCCAGCGACAAAGCCGCCGGCTGAGATATTACATTTTAGCATGACGTTGGCCATGATCGCCTTCAAGAGGACTGCTAGAAAATCCCAGGCTTTTTGCTGACGGAAGCGAATTTCAGCTGACAGTGTTTTTGGAAACAGCTTCCACTTCAGCTGCGGTTGCGAAACTGGATTGGCCGAGACCAAATCGCCCCCCAGAATATTTTTGATCTGGCCCATCAGAATATTTCGGACCCAGGTGGATTCGCCGTCTCGTTTGGGTTTGACGATGATCGATAGGATTTCACCGTTGCGGGAGGTGAAACTATCAAGACGACAAGACAAACCTGCCAGATTTGGTGCGATGCTGGGTTCGGCTTCGGACAGACGAATCGCTGGTGGGACGCCGGATTTGACGAAGGCTTCGGCTTTGTTGCAACCAGCGCCCATCATTTGCGCAAGCACTGTCGTGGGGGAAACCTGATATTTGCCGACGTAAACCGGAGCATCCAGCTGATCGAGATCTGAAATCCGGACCGCACCCACGCGAAGCTCGAGGGAGAACTTTTCTTTTGCAAGCTTCATTAAGCCCACAAATTGCGGGCGCAGTTTATCGAACATTTCTTCAGGCATCAAAAGTGTCGCGCCGTCGCCGCCGAAGATGCTGACGGTGTTGGCGGTCTTCAGTTCGTTGGAGACAATCGTGATCGCCGCAGCCCCTAGCATATTGACGTCTTTGAAACGGCCTTCTTGGACGGCTTTGGTGGAACCTTTGACATCCGTCACGACGACGACCCAATTGGCGGGAACACGGGAGAAATTTTCGGCGTTGTTGATCCCGGAAAAATCAGAAAATGATTTTAGGTTGCTATAAAATTCCATGTTCTTCGATTAGTGTGGGTGAACCCCTAGATCAATCCAATTCAATTTTCTGTAAGCCCGATTTAAGTCGCGTTCATCCAAAGACAACCCGCTTTCACACTTGCCTGAAGGAATTTGTGAGGCGCCATTGGACGAGCGGAGATTTAAATCCCGTTTACAATCGTGCCAATCGCCCGCCGTCCACGTAAAGAGATGCCCCTTGAATAAATCGTGCTTCGTCCGACGCCAGATAACAAATGGCTTGGGCCACGTCTTCAGGTTTTCCGACGTCGCTTGATTGAATGACCTCAAGACCTGATTTGATGTTGGGATTGGCCCAAAGCATGGGAGTATCGATGGCCCCAGGCAAGACTGCGTTGACTCGGATGCCTTTGGCTTTTCCTTCCAACGCGGCAGAACGAGTTAAAGATAAAAGCGCTGCTTTTGCGGCTGCATAGGACGAGACCATGGCAGTTGTTTCGATGGCGTGAACACTGGAAACATTCACGATCGCGCCCCCTTCGGTCATCGCGCGAAAAGCTTGTTGAATAAAATAGAATGCACCTAAGAGGTCAACACCTAGGATCTTTTTCCAGTCCTCTTCTTGATGCTCGTCGATGGATTTGAAAATCATCAATCCCGCATTGTTCACCACCGCATCGAGGCGACCGAATTCGTCTTTTGCTTTCTCGAAGACACCCGAGACCTCTTTCGAATTTGAAACATCGCATTTGATCGCCTTGGTTTTTGTTTTTGTTCCGGCATTTGCAATTTGATCTTGCGCAGCCCGAAGACGATCTTCATTGAGATCCACTAAGACAATATTCCCACCTTCAAGGGCCGCTTGCTTGGCCGTCGCAAACCCTATTCCGCTGGCAGCCCCAGTGACGATCACCGTGCGGGATTCAAAGCGCAATTTTGCCATAAATAAAACTCTCCTTCTAACTGCGGTTGGCTGGGGCTGCAGCACCGGCCCCCATGCGGGACTGGGCTTCTTTTTGCAGTCCGACCGCCCAGCCTTTTTCGTATGACTGCGGGCGGACGATCGGAACCCGCAGGCAAATACTTTGTGTCGGCAGCACTTCGCGCCAGTCTTTGATCAGCTTTTTGTACGTGTGGCCGACCGGACGGATTTGTCGGTTCAAATCATAAAGGCCCACCGGCGACACCCGATTGTTTTCTTCTCTCAAAGCACAGTCCCAGTCGATCTGGTCCGTCAGCGAGTACCAGGTAAAGCCGACGATCGGGATTCCTTTATTCCGGACGTGCAGCACGTTCGCCCACTGCTTCCACAGCCAGTCCTCGGCTTCGTTGCCAAGCGGGCCTTGACTGAGATTTGTCTCGGTGTGCATGACAGGAAGAAGGTACCGCTCGTAATACTGCACAGTGATTTCGTCATATCCGAAAACCTCTCCGGCGGCGCGGGTCTTCCCGTTGTCAGACACCCGATGCTCGTTTGTGACATAGTAGTCATTTCCCATAATGCAATGATGTTTGAGATGCCATTGCAGGAAAAAATGGTACTCGTCACGGGTTAGTCCATTGTCCATCAGGTATTCGTACATTTCAGAATCCACACGTCTTCCGTAATTTAAATCCAACGACAAAAAACGACGGGCGTTCATGATTTCGGCCGGCTTGATCGCGGCAGGATTATCAGCGTGGAAGTATTCCGAAGATTCGCTTTGCATAAAAATCGCGTCAGGTCTAACTTTTAGAATCGCTCGCATCGCCAGCACATTGGCCTTGACGATGTGCTTTAAGGCCGTCACGAATCCTTTGTCAGTGGTCATTTGCTCGTTCCACCAACCGTAGTAAGCGGAAAAAAGTGCGCAAATAAACATTTCATTGATGGGTGTGTAAAGCTGCACCCAAGGAAAACGTCTGGCAAAGGCTTCCGCATAAGAACAAAACAGCTGAGGAAAATCGGGATTCTGAAAATGACCTATCCAGCTTGGAACCCCAAAATGGCAAAGGTCAACGATGGGGCAAATATTGCGACGAAAGAGATCGCGAAAAACCAAATCTGTGAAAGACCAGTCGTATTTGCCGTGCCCCAGCCAAACTTTGTGCAGTGGCGGGCCGTAACGCAGAAACCAGATTTCCAAATCTTCGACAAGGTCGAAGTCCTGCGACCATTTTTCATAGTGCCCGCATTTTTCCATCTGATCAATTCGGCATTGGCCGTTGCGAATTGTCGGATAACTGTTTTCGATGCCCGTTGCGAAGATGAATGAGCCTTGGCCTTTCATGCCAGGCCTTAAATGCAAAACAATCGCCAGCTTCTCAATTGGCGGCGGCGAAAAACAAGGGAAAATTTCCACGTCGCTGACACTGACTCCGCGAGCTTCCCTGTTATCTTCGTTCAAATTGAATCATCGTTTCTTCGAGAGAACGATTCCAATTCCAATCAATGTCAAAGCGGAACTTAGGATCACTCGCGCTGTGATTTCTTCGCCAAGCAAAACCGCCCCACCCAAAGTTGCAATGATTGGCACACTCAGCTGAATGATCGAAGCAATCATGGCCTTCAGCTTCGGAAGAACCTGATACCAAATCGCAT
Organism: uncultured Bdellovibrio sp.; assembly: GCA_966211485.1. Taxonomy (GTDB): domain Bacteria; phylum Bdellovibrionota; class Bdellovibrionia; order Bdellovibrionales; family Bdellovibrionaceae; genus 21-14-0-10-47-8. The sequence continues at coordinate 11,131 of CBIHPB010000031.1, read as the reverse complement.
ACCCAAGTCCCGATGTCATCGCACCGGACAAAACAGCCAAGAGCACTCCGTTGGTCGAAAGAGACATCTGCGATATCGAAAACAGTCCGACCGCAGCTGCAAATGGCAGCGCACGAAGAAAATTTCCTGCCGTTGCAGCCAGTGGATCCGAAAAAGAGCGCCCCAGAAGCGAGTAGATTCCCCAAGCGACTCCAGCGAGGGCCATCAAAGCAGCATTGATTGGCGATGGCGCCGACAGTCCTGGAAAAAGCAACACCACCAGACCCGATACCGCCAATGCACATCCCAGCAGCTGCCGGTTCCCAAGTCTTTCACCTTTTCGATATCCAGCAATAATCATTGTGCCCTGAACACAGCCAAACAGAATCAACGCTCCCGTCGCAGCTGAAAGATTGACATAAGCCCAAGAAAATCCAGCCGCGTAAATGAACAACGCAATTCCGGATTTCCAAGCGCCGCCTCGCAGTCTTCCTTTATTCTTGATACCAAAAATCAAACTTAAGACCAAAGCTCCTGACAAAATGCGGATCAATGTAAATGCAACCGGATCAATCGCTTCTGTTCGCAGGGCCATGCGGCAAAGCAGGGAGTTCCCAGCAAAACAAATCATTGTCAGGGTGCTAAGCAGAACAAGGTGGACAGATCTCATCGAGCTTTCCGTTTTCATTCCCCCACAATAGCCATGCATTGATATTTTTCACAGCTCTTTTCGCTTTGCTCTCGAGATCTTAACAAGTACGCTTGAGACACCAGTCAAACTTGGCAATTATTTAGTTTTGAAAGGCTCCACCATGACAAGCAAAACACTTCTTCGAATTTCCGCTGGCCTTTGCGCCATTACTTTTATCGGCCACACGCTTGGAATGATCCAACCTGTTCCACCAGATCAACTAGGAGTATTAAGCGTCTACAATTTGATGAAGGAAACCGTCGTCATGTTGCCAATGGGCGCCCCTAAGACGATTGCGCAGCTGATGGTGGGCGCGAATGCATGCCTCAGCGTTTTTCTATTCGTGGCCGCCGCGTTTTATTTTCTTTTTGCTGGCGAAAAACTGTCACCCATGAGCCGTCGTCAACTTGCCGTTTTGAATCTGGGCCTGTTTGTGACTGGAATTATCAGTTGGATCTGCTTTTTCCCAATGCCAGCGATCTGCACGGGCCTCGCCGGAGTTCTGGGATTCGTGGCTGCAAAGTCGAAGAGCTAAAGCAGGCCGCAGCAGCCCTACCGCTTGCGCTCGAAATAGAGCAAATCAACGAAGACCGCCGAGGCCATCACGACCTTGCGCTCGGATTCGCCAAGCGATGGTTCTGAAAATTCGACTTCGAAATTGTCCCTGTCGGTGAAACCTTCGGATAAAATACCGGACCATTTCTTTTTCACCTCGGCGACTTTTCGGCCTCGGCTCATGAAGGTGAATGTCCAGATCCGCCAGATCGGAGAGGCGACTTCCATGATCGTCGCGCCTCGTTCGTTTTCGATATCAAAGCGCTTGGTCAAAAGTGAAAAGCGCTTTTGCACAGCCCCCAGATATTTACCTTGGGCATCGCGAAGCTCGATCCGCTCGAAGAACCAGCGAAAGGGATGATGGCCCACCATAAACACAAAGCGATCCGGTGTGAAAAAGTGCACGTCGAACGTTCGCCAGTGACCCAGATACTGGCGCAGGACAAATCCCAGGATGCCTTTGCCTTGCTCGGCCGCATAGGCAATCTGTCGATTTTCTTCGTCTAGGATCGAATATTTGTTGCGGGTTTCAAATCCGATCCACTCGCCCAGTTCGTGAACCTGATGCACAAGAATTTTTTGATGGCCTGTCAGTGAAACATCATAGGGAACTGATGAAGACATATGGATCATTAGTAGCGAAACCCCAGCCAAATGCTAGCGTCGTTTGTTGTGGCATTAATATTGGCATTATCGATCGTGAAATTGGTGCTGTCGGAAATGAAGTTGATCGCCATAAAGAAATTGCGGCTGTTAAAACCGGTGCTCAGTTTGTAACCGACGGAAGATTGCGGAATTGTTTTTTCAATCTTTTCAGCACCCAGATCATATTTCTGTTTTTGTTGACCGCCCGTCAGCAAAGCCATGGCGGCCAGGTAGAAACTCTTGAAAACCAGGCAATACCCGCCAGCGCCCCCGATTTTCGCTGTCAGAAATTCGCCGGCCTTGAAGTTTTCGAAATTTCCGTATGTCCCCGACAAAGTCGACGGAATTAGTGCGCTATCGGCTGAAATCCGATGGTGATTCACGCCCGCAATCGCCAGCAAAGCCCCGCCCGATTCTGTGGGAATGGCCGATTGATCGAAATAGCCTGGATGAAATTTATCGGGATGAAAATTGTAAAAGTATTGGAAGCCGTAATGCTCGATATCGATATCGGGTCTTTGAATTTTCTCGGGGAGATTGGTGTAGGCCGGATCGACGTCAGCCGAATTCCCGATGTAAAATCCCGAATAGCGTTGGTAGAACAAATCATAGGTATGGACATCGCCAAAAAATCGCAATTGATAGTCCGAAGCCGTTGTCTTGCCATACTTTTGCTCGGAATCCGGCGTCGGCGCCGGAGCAAATGAAGTCGAAAGCCCAAACTTTCCGTAGGAAACTCCGAGACCAAATTTAGTCTGGATATTGGGTTCATAATCCAAAGTTTTCGCCTGAGGATTCCCCGGATTATTCAAGTACTGACGGATCGCCGGCGCGACAAATCCGAACCGAAAGGTGGCGGCTTTATCGGCATAGCCATCCCAGCTTTTAGCCGTCGCTAAATTTATCGATCCGAAAAAGACCACGATCGAAATTGTGAGCTGTCTTGTCGACTTTTGCATTGGAGATCTTATCCCAACACAAGTTCCGGTCGGTCGCAATCCTCGCCCCGACTTTTAGATGACTTGGAACAGCCATCTTCGCCGCTTCTGGGTCAAATCTTGACAGTCCTCAGGCCATCTTTTACCAATCAAGATCTATTTAAGGAGATCACGATGGCAATTCAGGAATACAATGGCAGCTGTCACTGCGGAAACGTCAAATACAAAGTTCAATTGGATCTTGCAAAGGGCACGGGCCGTTGCAACTGCACCTTCTGCACAAAATCTCGCTGGTGGGGCGCGATGGTGATGCCTCAAGCCTTTCAACTGATCTCGGGTCTGGATTCACTTTCGGATTACACCAAAAGCAAACCTTTTACTTTCAAAGGGAACGACACGGTCGAACCGAACTCGGTTCATCATCTGTTCTGCAAAAACTGCGGCGTTCGCGCTTTCGGCCGCGGACATATTCCGGAATTGGGTGGCGAGTATTACTCGGTCAATATCGCTTGCTTGGATAACGTGGATTTCAAAGAAGTGATGCAGGCACCGATGCAGTATTTCGATGGTCGTACTAACAACTGGTTTCAAACTCCCGAGTACACGGCGCATTTGTAATGGCTGACGAATCCAAAGACGAATTGAAAATCACCGACGAAGTCATCGGCACCGGTGTCGAGACGGTCAAAGGTGCTTTGGTCATCTGTCACTACACGGGGTTTCTGGAAGACGGAACCAAGTTTGATTCGTCCCATGATCATGGCCGACCCTTTCAGTTTGTGATTGGCTCGGGTCGCGTGATCAAGGGCTGGGATCAAGGATTGATGGGCATGAAAGAGGGCGGCAAACGCACTTTGTTCGTGCCCTCGCGCTTGGGTTACGGCGAAAGACAGATCGGAAAGTTTATCAAACCCCATTCAAACTTGATCTTTCATGTCGAGCTGATCGAGGTCCGCCCCCGCGAGGCCTAATCTTGACGTTTCAGAGGGCGTTAAGCAGGCCGTCAAAGATCCATTCCCGCCCCCTCCAAGATGACAAGCCCTTGAAAACAAACTAGTTTAAGACCTTTTACGTCTCTTTTAGTCAAGGGGTCCTTCATGAGCACTACGCCAGCAACCAAAACGACTTTGGTCAAATCTCTGTACCGCGAAACCGACAAGCATATGGATCAAGAAATCCATCTGTCTGGCTGGGTCCGCAAAATCCGCGATCAGAAAAATTTTGGTTTTATCGAGCTCAATGACGGAACTTTCTTTAAAGGCGTGCAAGTTGTTTTTGACGACAAGATGGCAAACTTTGATGAAGTCGCCAAACTTTCCATCGCAAGCTCGATCTACGTCACCGGCCGTTTGGTGAAATCACAAGGCGCGGGACAAGCTTTCGAAGTCATCGCTTCGAAAATCGATGTCTTCCAAAAGGCTTCGCCTGAATATCCGCTTCAAAACAAACGCCACAACTTTGAATTCTTGCGTGAGATCGCCCACCTTCGCGCGCGTTCAAACACTTTCTCGGCGGTTTTCCGCGTGCGCTCGGTTTTGGCGTTTGCGATCAATAAATTTTTCCACGAGCAAGGCTTTGTCCTGGTCCACACTCCGATCATCACAGGCTCGGACGCAGAAGGTGCCGGCGAAATGTTCCGCGTGACCACACTGAAGCTGGATAAGCCCCCACGCAATGCGGATGGCACAGTAGACTCTTCAAAAGATTTCTTCGGAAAAGAAACCAACCTCACCGTCAGCGGCCAGCTGAATGGTGAAACATTCTGCGCGGCCTTCCGCAATATCTACACCTTCGGTCCAACTTTCCGTGCGGAAAACTCGAACACTTCCCGTCACGCGGCTGAATTCTGGATGATCGAGCCTGAGATCGCCTTTGCTGACCTGAACGCTGATATGGATCTGGGCGAAAACATGATCAAGTACATCATTCGCTATGTGATGGAGCAATGCCCGGAAGAGATGGATTTTTTCAATCAGTACATTGAAAAAGGCCTGTTCGATAAATTGAACAACGTTTTGAATAACCAATTCGCTCGCATCACCTACACCGAGGCGATTGATATTCTGACCAAGTCCGGAAAGAAATTCGAATTCCCAGTCAAATGGGGAATCGACATGCAGTCCGAACACGAGCGCTTCTTGGCTGAAGAGCATTTCAAAAAGCCGGTGTTCGTGACCGACTACCCAAAAGAGATCAAAGCTTTCTATATGAAGATGAACGCCGACGGAAAAACCGTGCGCGCCATGGATTTGCTGGCACCTGGAATCGGCGAGATTATCGGCGGTTCACAGCGTGAAGACAATCTGGAGATCCTGGAAGAGCGCATGACCGCAATCGGCCTGCATCCGAAGGATTACACCTTCTACACGGACCTTCGCCGCTACGGCAGTTTCCCACATGCGGGATTCGGTTTGGGCTTCGAGCGCATGATGATGTACCTGACCGGTATGGGAAACATCCGTGACGTCATCCCGTTCCCTCGCACGCCGAACAATGCTTTGTTCTAAAGACCAAGCAAGGCAGGGCCGTTTGAGTCATGCCCCCGTGGCCGAAGGGGTGAGCGCATGGATGGAAAGAATGCGGAATCACCCTTGTTTCTCACAATCACTCACTTTATGTGACACCTCTAGGTGTCACATAAAGTGAGTGCGCTAGATCAGGTCAAAAGCGGAATCAGGTAAGCGAACGTAAAGCCCACCAGGTAAACAAGCAGGCTCACAAAGTAGAGATTTCGGCTGCTGCGGCGGCCGCTGAGACAGGCTTCGCGAAGACGTGGGTCGACAGGACACGGAGCATTTCGTCCCTGCCAGAGAATAAATCCATTCAGAGCCAACATCGCGGCTGCAATCCAAAAGACCATGGGTTTGTTTTCAGAAATCCAAATCAGGCCTGGGACGTTGGCAGCCAAGCCCATCATCACAGCTCCCATTCCAAGACTGACTAACAAAGCCGGCAATGCGCAACAGACCAGCGTGCTCATCGAACCAAACAAGGTCAGATAGTTGACGAAGCCTTCTTTGATTCGAATCATTTGCCCACCTCAAAGTTCGCCTCGTATCCGGCGTCCTTTAAAATTTCGGTGATCTTATCATTGGAAAGACGTTTGCCGTCTTTGAAATTTAGTTTCACAAATTTGTTTTCGAGACTGACCTGAACTTTTTCGACTTCAGGTTGAGCGTTAAATTTTTTCTCGATCCCTTGCGCACAAAAAGCACAGACCATGCCCTTGACGCCGACTTTCAGTTCCTCGCCCGCAAAGGCCGAAGCGGAACCGATCAGTAAACTGGTTATCAGAAGCATCCACGTTTTCATCTTCATCACTCCTTAAATTAGAAATGCACCATATAGTTAAACGCCCAGCCGCCATCAAATCTAGCACCCACTTCCCACAAGACATTTCGCATATAGAAACGAACAAACTGGGTCATCTCGATGTTGGGCTCTTGCCGGTGCTTTTCACCCTGCAAAATCAGCCAGACATTGAGATCTTGGTAATCAGCTAAAAACGGAGCCGTTCCAATTCGCGCTTTGGTGTGGTTGTAGTCGGGTTCGGCCAAATCTGGATTTTCAGAATTTTGCCGTCGCAAATAAATGTGATCCATGTAGACGTAATATTTTCGGCTTTCCCAATCTGCGACGATTTCAGCAAGACTAACTCCTGACGTGCGAGAATTGAATTTCTCCCACCCCGCTCCGCCACTGAAATAAATATTTCCTTGCGAATCTTCGTTGTTCCAGCGCTTCAGCAAAAAGTCGGCTCGCGGCACATAGAATTCGGATTTTGAATCCCGCAAATAAGTCGCAGCCAATGCCATTGATGGACTGAAAGAATAGGTCAGAAGAATTTCATTCATTCCTGGTGTGTTGTAGGACATCACCCCGACAGCCCCCTGATAAGAGACCGGATGGGCAAATGCCGAAACTGATAGGAACAAACAGATTGTGATCATGGTTTGAAACTTACTCATACCTAGATTACGCAGCCAAAGGGTTCTTTGTGACAAGGAAATAAGTGATTGAAAACACTGACATAAAAGGTTCCAATTAAATCTGTCACAAATACCAGCCAGCCAACGTAATCCCTTTTGAGGCGGGAGAGATCTTTGAAAAATCGCAGCGATGAAGAGCTGATGCGACTGTATCAATCTGGGACAGAAGAGGCCTTTCGGATCCTCTATGACCGTCATTCGTCGAAGATCTATGGTTTTATCAAAGGCCGGATCTCTTCGCCCGAGCGCGCAGCCGACGTGTTTCAAGAGGTTTTCTTTCGCCTGCATCGTTCGAAGAATTTGTATTTGAAAGATCATCCGGTGCTACCTTGGCTTTTCACGATCACTCGAAACACGATTGTCGATGAGCTTCGAAAAACCAAGCACCAAAGCCAGCAAGTGGACATCCATGAGATGGATCTGCCGGCACCGGAAGTGGCCATGACCAAAACGTTGCTGCCGGATCAGATGGCAGCACTTCCCGCGAACCAAAAAGCGGCGATGGAAATGCGCTACGTGGAAGAAAAGACCTTCGAGGAAATTGCCCAGATCCTGCAAACCTCGGAAGCCAACACCCGGCAACTGATCAGCCGCGGGGTGAAGAGACTGAAGGAACTGTTGGGATCAGAAGGAGACAAGCCATGACTTCCAAGCAAAATAAAGAATGGCTCCATGAATACGAAGAGTTTCTGAATCACGATTTAGATGTCGTGCCCGAAAGCTTGAGCACACAAGTGCTGTCGTCGGTTCATCAGCTTCTGTACCCGAATGCTTGGAAAATTTTTGGGAAACTTTTGGTTTTGCATATGGTGATTGGCACTTTATCGCTGGCCATTTGCCATCAGTTTGGTCTCAATCCTTTTCAAACCAGCTTCTCGATGGACAATTGGTTTATGGGTTTCGTCGATCATCACGGTTGCATGGTTTTATGCGGAGTCCTTTTTATCAGCCTCACTTTGATTGCAGCCGGATGGCTTTTCAAATTGGAAGAACTGCGGGCGATCCAACGCAAAGCTCCTCTCCACGTTGGAGCCTTAAGCCTTTTCTCGATCGGACTTTTCTTCGCAGCCGGTGCTGAGATCACGCTGACATTGGGTGGTCTTTGGATCTTGGGTGGATTGATCGGTGGCTGCATCACTTCGCTGGCGGCTTTTGGTCTCAAGCGAATTCCGGCTTTGCACGCCTGATAAAATACATTCATTTCGCATCCTGACATTTCGTCCGACATCCCTCATATTCATCTCCTACGAAAATGGAGGATGTCACATGACGACAGCTCAAAATACGAAAGTTAAAATCAATCCTCTCAGCCGGCAACCGCGCACCCAACGCTTGGTGATGGCGGTCCGAGGCGGAGCTGGCGTCGGGAAAAGTTTTTTCGTGCGCAGTATGGCCGATGCCGGCGTCGGAAGACTTTGCATCTTCGATACCGAGAGAAAATCCCGCTTGCTTCCAGGAGTTGGAAATACCTTCGATGGATTGGAAGTCGAAACCGCGGATGAATTGCCTGAATTCATCGACTGGGCACTGTCGGGCGAAGGTCGCGAGCAGAATTACGGCTGCTTTGCCCTGGATTCATGGGCCGCGTACTTTGGCGCCAAACACAGTGAGACGATTCAAGCCGTGCGAAACCGTACAGGCAATCCACTGGCACAACCTTCAGCCGAAGAGCTGGCTGCGGACCAAATGGTTTTGCAGGGCGTACTGCGCCGACTGTGTATGGAATCTGGAAAATCCGTCGTAATCGTCGATCAAATTGCGGCGCGTGGAAAAGAATCGAAAGAAGACAATGAAGTCGGTCGCGTGCTACCGATGACCGCCAGCGGGCTTGAATACTTTGTCGATGTGATGGTCGAAGTTTCATTGCAAGAGCGCGATGGCGAAATTCAGCGCGTGTTTCAAGTGGTGAAAAGCAACAGCCCGGCTTTCGAAGTGGGCTTTGAGCTGATCGGAAACGTGACCTTCAAAGATTTTCTGCAGCATCTGCAAGCCTCAACCAAAACAGATCTGGAAAAAGCCACTGTGAAGGCGAAGGCCATTCCTGAAACTTTGTCAGCGGAAGATGAGCTGGGTGAAGACTTGAATAAAACTCAGCTGACGCTTGAAGATCTCCTGCAAAAAGCGAAGGACAATGGCTTTAAGCAGTCAGATATCGTAACTGCGGCCAAGCTTTATCACAATCAGGCGAATATTCACCGGCTGACGGCGGATCAGATTGATGATTTGGATCGTCGCATGACGGTGAAAATTGAAAAGCGCGGAAACCAACCGCAGGTTCGGGCTTAGCATCTTCGCTGAGCCTGATAACAAATTGATGGACGAGAGACGACTGCTGTGCTGACAGACAGATTTTCAGTTTGAAATTCAGTCTGTAGATTCAAGCTTTGAATCGGCATAAATGATGCAACTTTCTGTGTTGGAACTTCAACCCGCGGGAGGACATCATGAAAAACAGTCTTAAAAAAGAACTCGCCATTTTGACGGGACTTGGTGGCTATTGGCTTTGGCGGAGAAAATCCCCGTGGGCTGCGGCTTTGGCAATTGCCAGTTCCGGTTTATTGGCTTCTTCGTTGTCAAGAGGCAAGAGCCTGCGCGGAAAATCGGTGTTGATTACCGGTGGTTCGCGCGGTTTGGGATTTGCGCTGGCGCAGGAATTTTTGCGAGCTGGTTCGCATGTCACCATCATCGCCCGTCAAGCAGAAGAACTTCACCGCGCCCGTGAACTGCTGCTGAAACGGTTTCCCGATGGCTATCTGCAAATTATTGCCGCCGATGTGACCGACAAGCCATCACTTGATGAAGCGATCTTAACTGCGGTCAAACAGTGGAACGGCTTGGATATTTTAATCAACAATGCGGGCGCCATCACCGTCGGTCCGTTTGAAACGATGGAGCGTGAGGATTTCGAAGCTCAGCTCGAGCTTCACTTCTTCTCGGTTTTGGAATCAACGCTTGCCGCTCTTCCCGTGTTCAAACATCAGGGCTTTGGACATATCGTAAACATCTGCTCGCTGGGGGGCAAAGTCGCAGTACCGCATATGCTCCCCTATGACACCTCGAAATTTGCACTGGCTGGATTTTCGCAGGGACTGAATGCCGAGCTGGCGAGTGAAAACATTCAGGTCACGACCGTGTATCCAACGGTGATGCGAACAGGCTCTCCAATTCAGGCCGTGTTCAAAGGTCATCATGAAAAAGAGTATGCCTGGTTTGCATCCGCAGACAATTTTCCAGGTCTTTCGATGTCGCCAAACGAAGTGGCCCGACAGATTTTGGAAGCTGTGCAGATGGGAAAATCAGAATTGATTCCCACCATCTCTGGAAAAGCCCGCATCGCGATGGGGGCCCTGTTTCCCGAGCTCACGGCATTGACCATGCAGTGGATTGCAGGACTTTTACCGAAAGGAAAATCGCATATCCGCAAAACCGGCGCGCAAAGCCGAAGGCTCTTCGATTACACCTTCCGCTTTCGTCCGCTGAGCATGCGTGAACATGCGGCCGAGGAAAAATACAATCAGGAACCCAGCACCAATCCGACCTTCAATATGGGCATTTGGAGCTAGCCTGACAGTCGAAGCACAGCATCAACCACGGGTTTATCATTGTCCGCGTCCGTACTTCGCTCGTAGAATCCGGTCATGAAATCACTGGCCATTCAAGATGTTTCCGACACGGCGATTTGGGTCGCCATCTACCGCGCCAAAGAAAGCCAAAGACCAGACGCTCTTTTCCATGATCCATTGGCCGAGCGCCTGATCGGTGACCGCGGACCTGTGATTGAAAAAGCGATGAAGGCGGCCTCGAAATACACACGGTGGACGGTTGTAATCCGCACCGTGATGATCGATGACTTTATCCAACAAATGATCAAAGAAGGTGTGGATACAGTAATCAATCTGGGTGCCGGATTGGACACACGTCCGTACCGAATGGATTTGCCTGCGTCGCTTCGTTGGATCGAAGTCGATTACAAACATATGATCGAGCACAAGAACCAAGTTCTCGCGAACGAAAAGCCCCGCTGTCAGCTCGAGCGAATCCCTTTGGACCTTGCCCAGCGGAATCAGCGAAAGGCTTTGTTTCAAGAGCTGGGAGCGCGCACACAGAAAGCCGTCATTTTGACGGAAGGTGTGCTCCCCTATTTGACCGAAGCACAAGTTGCGGAATTGGCCGAGGACCTACTGCAGCAGAAAAGTTTTCGTTATTGGATCGCCGAATACATGTCACCGATTGTCTATCCCTATTTGAAATCGGCCGCACGGCGGGCCCGAATGAAAAATGCGCCATTTCAGTTCTTTCCAGAAAATTGGATGGAGTTTTTCAAGAAAAACGGA
>CBIHPB010000030.1:0-17150 GCA_966211485.1 uncultured Bdellovibrio sp. | reverse complement strand
GAAGAAATGCTTGGGCTTCCCACGCGAGCGCGTGATCGGTATGGGCGGCGCTTTGGATGCGTCTCGTTTCCGTACATTTATCGCCGACGAGCTGAAAGTGTCTGTCAAAGACGTTCAAGGTATCGTGATCGGTAACCACGGTGATGCCATGGTACCACTTCCACGTTTGGCTACTGTTGGCGGCGTTCCACTGACTGAAATGATGTCAGCCGAGAAAATCAACGCGATCGTGGCTCGTACAAAACAAGCCGGTGCTGAAATCGGTGGTCTGTTGAAGACGGGTTCTGCTTTCTACGCTCCTTCTGCAGGTGCGGTTGAAATGGCCGAGGCAATCTTGAAAGATCAAAAACGTATGCTTCCTTGCGCGGTCGAGCTGAATGGCGAATACGGCGTGAAGGGTATGTTCGTTGGTGTCGTCAGCAAATTGGGCGGCGCTGGTATGGAAGGTATCGTTCAGTTCAAACTGAATGCAGATGAACAAGCTGAATTCGAAAAGTCTGTCGCGGCTGTGAAAGCTCTGGTCGACGGTCTAGCTGCTGCGGGCGTTTAATCTACTTTAAGGAAATACAATGAACATTCACGAGTATCAGGCGAAAGAAGTTCTTCGCAAATATGGAGTGGCCACGCTGAAAGGCAAAGTGGCCTTCAACCCAGAAGAAGCAGTTCATGCTGCGAAAGACATGGGCGGAAGCCTTTGGGTTGTGAAAGCTCAAATTCACGCTGGTGGCCGCGGTAAAGGCGGCGGTGTGAAAATCGCAAAATCTTTGGACGAAGTCCGCGATCTATCGAAAAAGATGATCGGCATGACCTTGGTGACTCACCAAACAGGTCCTGAAGGCAAAGTCGTTCAAAAGGTTTTCATCGAACAAGGCTGCAATATTGCGAAAGAATATTACGTTGCTTGCCTCGTGGACCGCGCAACTGGCCGAGTCGCCATGATGGCCTCTTCCGAAGGTGGAATGGACATCGAAGAAGTGGCGGCTCACAAGCCAGAAGCGATCATTAAGGCCGATATCGATCCTGTGACAGGACTCATGCCTTTCCAGGCTCGTGAACTGGCTTTCAAGATCGGAATTCCGGCTGAAAACGTGAATAAAGCGGTTTCATTCTTTATGGGCTTGTACAAAGCTTTCATCGATTGCGATTGCTCGATTGCCGAGATCAATCCTTTGGTTCTGACCAAAGAAGGCGACATCCTTTGCTTGGATGCCAAAATGAACTTCGATTCAAACGCTTTGTATCGTCACAAAGACATCATGGAATACCGTGATTTGAACGAGGAAGAGCCGACTGAGATCGAAGCTTCAAAGTATGACCTGGCTTTCATTAAGCTGGATGGAAACATCGGTTGCTTGGTGAACGGTGCTGGTCTTGCGATGGCGACTTTGGACATCATTAAACTGCAAGGCGAAGCTCCGGCGAACTTTTTGGACGTCGGCGGTGGCGCGAACAAAGAAAAAGTCACGGCAGCTTTCAAAATCATTCTGAAAGATCCAAACGTGAAGGGCATTTTGGTCAATATCTTCGGCGGTATCATGAAATGTGACATCATCGCGGATGGTGTGATCGCCGCTTCGAAAGAAGTGGGCCTGAAAGTTCCGTTGGTTGTCCGTTTGGAAGGAACCAACGTGGAATTGGGTAAGAAAATGCTGAAAGAAAGTGGTTTGAACATCACTCCGGCTGACGATCTGACCGATGCGGCTCAGAAAATCGTGAAAGCAATTCGAGGGGGGAAATAATGTCGATTTTGATCAATAAAGACACTCGCGTGATCTGTCAGGGCTTCACTGGAGCCCAAGGAACTTTCCACTCCGAGCAATGCTTGGCTTATGGAACCAAAATGGTTGGCGGAACGACTCCGGGTAAGGGTGGAACAACTCATATCGGTCTTCCCGTTTTTAACACTGTAAAAGAAGCGAAGAAGCAGACTGGCTGCAATGTTTCGATGGTTTTCGTACCTCCTCCGTTCGCGGCGGATTCGATCATCGAGGCTGTGGACGCGGATTTGGACCTGGTGATCTGTATCACGGAAGGTATTCCAGTTCTGGACATGGTAAAAGTGAAGCGCTTTATGGAAGGCAAACGCACCCGTCTGATTGGGCCGAACTGCCCGGGCGTGATCACTCCAGGTCAGTGCAAAATCGGAATTATGCCTGGCCATATCCACAAACCAGGCCGTATCGGCGTTCTTTCTCGCTCTGGAACCCTGACTTACGAAGCGGTTCACCAGCTGACAATGTTGGGCTTGGGACAATCGACTTGCGTGGGTATCGGTGGAGATCCGGTGAATGGAACCAACTTTATCGACGTTCTTAAGCTTTATAATGCGGATCCAGAGACAGAAGCGGTCATCATGATCGGCGAAATCGGTGGATCGGCTGAAGAAGAAGCGGCTGAATACATCAAAAAAGAGTTCAAAAAGCCTGTGACCGCGTTTATCGCGGGCGCCTCGGCTCCTCCGGGCAAGCGCATGGGCCATGCTGGTGCGATCATCAGCGGCGGCAAAGGCACGGCAGAAGCGAAATTTGCGGCTTTGGAAGCTGCAGGTTGCAAAATCGCCCGATCTCCGGCAGATATGGGCCGAACACTGAAATCTCAACTGAAATAGGCAATAGGGAGTCATTTATGGCAATGGAAAAAACATTCTCAATCATTAAGCCAAACGCGATGAAAAAGAACGCGATCGGCGACATTATCAGCATGTTCGAAGCAAACGGCCTGAAAATCGCCGCTGCGAAAATCGAAGTGATGAGCAAAGCAAAAGCTGAAGAGTTCTACGCTGAACACAAAGCTCGTCCATTCTTTGGCGAACTGGTGACATTCATGACTTCTGGTCCTGTGATGTTGATGTGCTTGGCTGGTGAAAACGCAGTTCTGAAGAACCGCGAAATCATGGGCGCTACGGACCCTAAAAAAGCCGCTGCCGGCACTGTTCGTTCGAAATTCGGCGACAGCATGGGCGAAAACGCAGCTCACGGTTCTGACAGCCTGGCTTCAGCTGACCGCGAATTGGCGATCTTTTTCGAAAAGCACGAGATCTGCAATCTGTAATCGAATCTCAAATTTCGATACGCAAAAAGCCGGGGCAACACCTCGGCTTTTTTATTTCTGGGCATCCGGAATCCGGACAGGAAAACTCTCAATTCAATTTCATAAGGAATAAGCTCTAGCAACGAGTTTGCAAAAAAGAAAAGCGACCTCACGATCGCTTTCTGAGAAACAGATTTCTCCTCTCCAGCAGAGAGGAGGTTTTATGTCTGACCGACATAAAATAGAACGGTTGTTTTCGAAGAAAACTAAAGCGCGCTTGGAGTTTTACTTCTTGTTGCTGCAGATATTTTCTTTGGTTCTGATCATTTTGAGTCAATGTTTTAGGGCTTAGGTCTAGCATTTCGTATCTGTGCGGCGAATTTCAAATTCGCTAGGAGATTGTCACGGCTGACGAGCAATCGTGGGGTCACCGTTAGCCGCCGTAAGGGACCGGCGGCAGTCGCTGGTGCTGGGTTTTTGGGTTGGCGCTGGTTGTGTTTCTTCGCTTTCGGTTGGCTTCATCGACGGCTTTTTGAACCAGCTGTCGAATTTCAACCGGGTACCGTTCAATATCGGTCAGAGCTGTATATCCATCATCTTCGAGAAGTGGATCGATGCCTGGAATTTTGAGGAACCGCTGAACCATCCACGGATCGGTTGTTCGAATGGCGGCAACTAATGGGCTCCACCAATTTGACCTTTTGATCACATTATTGATGTCAATACCCGGCTGAGCCAGCAGCATCTCAATGCGCTCCTTCATAAATTCCAATTCTTTTGCGGCCTGCTCTCGGTCAGCTTCATCACGAGGATGAGTTAATTCCCGGAAATAATGTCGGTATATCTGAAGTGCGACCGTCAATGGCGTCGCATGGCGATCCCAGCTTCTGACTTTGGATTCTTGATTGATTCGAATACCAGGAATGCTCAAAATCATTGCCAGCCGCTTATTCGAAGCATGCTCTTGCGCTACCAGAACGGCGACATTGATTTCTTCTGGATTTTGAACCGGCCGCTCAAGCAGCGAATTCAATATCGCCGGATCAATGGCATCATAGGCCGCTTCGATATCAGCAGCAAAGATTTGAAGACTTGGTTCTCGCAACAGTCTTTCGATCACCGGATAATGCGACGCCTGACCCGCAACGGGTCGTTCATTTCGGACACTGCGAATTGCTTTAGCCAGCGCTCCCCGATTTCTATCATATTCGCCACCGTTTTCATTGATCTGAATTCCTGGCTGTCGCAGAAGCAATTCGACGACTTCTAGATTTCCTGCTTCGGCCGCCTCGGCCAAAGGCGTATTGCGCAGTCCATAGATTGAGTTGATATCGATGGTCGGATTGCTTTTCAAAAGTCTTTGAATCACGGATGCTGAGAGATTGAAATCAATCGCCCGAGCAAAAAGATTTTGCGCATCTTCCTTTGAAACATGGAGATCCGTGTGCGGATTGCTGAGGATGTCGACTAGAATATTTTTTTGATTCTGTTTTTGAGTGTATTCACGGCAGTACCCAGCGGCGCATTCCATTGCATACTTCAAAGCACTTTTTCCATTCTCAGGATCGTGAAAATCCACTGGTCGGGAATGATCCGAAACATGATCAAACAAGTCCTTGTTGCCTGTCTTGATTGCCATGTAGGTGAGATGCTTTCGGTTGACAGCGAGCTTTTCCACAAGCGCTTGAAGATCTTTATCTTCTTTGGCGGCCTCTATGACCTTCGACAGAAAGCCGGCAGAGACCGAGTCAATTTTGATTCCAGGTCTTTGAAGTAAAATCAGGAAGGCCTTGCTCTTTTTCATTTCCGCTAGTTTCGAAAGCGCGGTCTTGCCATTCAAATCATAGTTGATATCAACGCCAGTCTCGGAAACAAGCATATCCATCGCTTCGACATTTTCGTTCATAGCGGCAAACATGAAAGGCGTTCCTTCAAGTTTATCTTGATAAACTCGCTGATTTGGATCCATCAGTTTGTATTTCAAAAGATAGTGCATCTTTTCAGCTGATGAATGGACAATCGCGTATTCGGCGGTCCTTGCGACCCGAAATCTTAGATGGTTGAAAAATGCATCAAAGCTTCCTGGATTGTATCGAGGGGCTTTCATATCTTCCCAAAGTTCTTGTTGCTCTTCGTCCGACCAATTTTTTTTCAATCCTTCGAAGTCCAAAACGTCGGATCCTCTGATGTGAACTGCAAATGAATACATCCAGGCATTGTAGCGCAGTTGGAACGGAACTGTTTGGCGATAGGCTATGCCACGCATGCCTTTCTGATAGGAGGCGTTGAGATAAGAATTTTCGTCTTTCCAGTTTGCGAAATCATGGAGATGACTGAGGGTCATTCTGAAATCGGACGGTTTTTTGTCGGAAAATTTATCGACGATGTTTAAAAATAAGTCAGGATTCCAGTCTTGCAGCCGAGTCGCAAAGACATCGCGTAGGATGGACCATCCGCGAGATCCCATTTTGTCGATTTTAAACTGTGGATGCTTGAGAAATAATTGGATGATTTCCAGATCCTTTGATTCCAAAGCTGCCTGAAATAGAGATTTCTGATTTTCCAGCCCATAGTTGATATCAACGAAGTTTCGTTCATCTAGAAACTTCATCATCATCAGGTTTTTTTCACCGATGTAACTGAACATCCAGGCCGGGGCCGCCTGTTTAATTTTATTTGCAATGAGCCGCGCATTTGATTCGGCATGTACATCACCTTTCGCGGCATTTGCAAGATCGCTCCAGATAGTTTCTTTTTCAGCAGGGCTCCAGATTTCAAGAGATTGAGAAAAATTTGCGAGATCTGGCGAAATGGCAAAAGTCGCCAGCCAAGCTTTCTTTCTCAATTTGAATGGAACCTTGTGATCAGAATAGATAAGGCTCATGTCTTTTTGGAACTTTTTGGCGTCATAGATGGCACGGATTCGTTCGTAGCTACCGATATAGGCTTCAACTGCATCTGGATTTTTTGCCATCTGCATTTTCAAGATCTTTTTTTGAAACTCTTCGGTTCCGTACATCGAAGCAAACATCAGTGGGCTTCGGCCCTGTGCCGTGACTCGAGTCACATCAAAATTAGGATGATCAGTAAAGAACAAGATCATTTCTGGATCGCCCAATCGAACAGCCATTCCAAAGAATGTCTCTTTGTCGTTTGAGCCTCCATTGATATCGACAAGATGGTGTTCAACCAAAAACTTGACCATCCCGTAATGCTTGCCCTTGATATATTCTTCCATCCAAGAGGGGGCCGCTTTCTGAATAGCGGATGTCAACTTCAGAGCCAGGGGATCCGGATTCCGAACATTGGCTCGAGCGATACCACTGATTTCATTCCAAACACTGTCTTTCTCAGCCTGAGTCCAAGTGCTGGTTGTCGAGAAAATCTGTGTCAGTTGAGGTGCGCCTGCATGGGCTGCCATCCAAGCATGTTTTCGCAATTTAAAAGCGAATTTTGGATTGGAATAAATTGCATTCAAGTCTCTTTGTAAGAAATCTCTGTGGTAGATCGCGCTGAGCTGATCATAGCTCGCAACATACGCTTCGACTAACGCCGGCTTCTTCTCGATCTGCCGCTCTAAAATCTGGTCCCGAACTGAGAGTTCCGAATAGGCAGAAGCTTCCATCAGTGGAGTCCAACCTTTTGCAGTCACACGGAAGACGTCAAAATCCGGATGATTCATAAAGAATGAAATCATTTCGGCTCGGCGTGATTTGAGAACCAATTCAAAAAACGAGGCACCGGTCGAACTGACACCATTGACAGAAGCTAGCTTGTTTTCCAAGTAGAACTGAAGGCTTCTATGCTTATGCTGTTGCAAATCGGTTTCAACCCAAGTCGAAATTTTTCCGTAAAACAGGTTCGCAAAATTCTTTTTTTCTTGGGTGGTTGACTCCAGCCAATCGCGGATTTCTTGAAAAAGCCTCTGCCGCTCGGCCAGTGGCCATGCGTTCAAAGAGGTGAATGCCTTCTGCCAATTGCTTTCACCTAACATCTTGTTCCATTCGTACCAAGCTTGCTTTCGAACACGAAATGGAAGCTCTGCATTCTCGGTGATTTGCTCGAGGTCTGCTAGGAACTTCGCCCTTGTGTAGAGACGCGAATTTTCCAAGGTTGGAATCATGTTTCCGCTGGTGACGTACTTCAGAATTTTTTCCGGATCCGTCGAATTTCGGGCCTCAAGAAAAGACTGAATCAGCGAATTGCGGCTGAGATCTTCCGGAGCAAGCCGTGTTTGATATGCGGCCGCCGGTTGAAATTCAAGTCCTTCTTCCTGGCCTTTCAAATTGAAAATACGAACGGCAAGTCTTTTTTCAGCACGAGAGTATTTAATGTCGAAGCCATATTTTTTTTCAAGAGGATGTGGCTCGAATTGTTTCAGAATTTTCGGCAGCTGAGGATTCAGCTTCGTCGTGATAAAGTGAATTGTGCTGTCGGTGTTGGAAATTCCGGCATGATACGCTCGCTCGTCATCGTATTGTGCGACTTCTGGCAGAGCCAGTTTGTAACCGCGCTCCTCGACGCTCATCGCGATGGCTTTCAGCATGTTGGTCAACTTGTGATCCGGAATATTCTGGATCTTGTCGACGAAAGCGACTTTTTGCTTGCGACCGTTTTCACCAACAGCTGTGCCTAAGACCACGGTGATCTGACCAGCAGATCGGTTCTGAGCATCCGTAATGGTGAAATAATAGAAATTCGGATCCAAAGCCTTGTTAAAATAGGTTCGGGTCGAACAATCGCCACCCAGACAGCTTCGAAACGGCGACTCTTGAATCGAAAGCGAGCGAATACGCGTTGTTTGGCTGGCCAATACTTTATACGGAGCTTTCTGCACTAGCTTTTCGAGCTGACGAATTTGCTTATCGGTTTCTTTTTCTTTCAGGCCCGTAACAGTCGAAAATGATATTTTTAGAGACTTCAGCAATCCATAAAAGTGACCTTCGTAACCCAGGCTCATTGCCAGATCGTCTTGATCTATCTTAAGCTGACGCAAACCTTCGATCCGATCCTGCGCATCTTCAGCCTTCAGCAGTGCCCGAGTCTTTTCGTTGGTAAAACCGGTTGTTGCAACCAAGTCCACCATCGCCTGACGAATCTGCTCGGTCGGACGACCTTTGGATTTATAAAAATCCGACAAAGCTTTCAAAGTTTCGAAAAGAATTTTCTCTTTCTCTCTGGTCGGAACTTCTGGGTCTGCCAGAAATTGACGGTTCTTCGAACTAATCACGATTGAAAGGTATTTTTTAAACCGACGCTGGGTCCACTCTTTGTATGCTTTTTTGTCCGAACGGTTTGGAGACGCGGGGCCTTCTGGTTGAGCCGGATCGTGATAGCCTAAAAGCTGCTTCCAGAATCCCAAATTAGCTTCGATTTGAAAAAGGTTCGAGCGAATCTGGGCCGCAACTGACATTTGGCTTCGAATCGTGTCGGAAAGTTCCTTTGGAGTTTGATAAACTCGCACACCTTGCTGAATTTCAACTTCCCGGAATGGAACCTTGTTCAGCTCGGGATGCTGTTTAAGGACCTTTAGAACTTCCGCCAAACCCTTGCCATCAACACCAATCGTTGGATCGCCTAGGTAACTTAAACGATAAAGGTCAAAAAGATCTTCTTGTCCTGGTCGTAAAATCATCCCACGTGTCATGGCGCTTGAAAATGCGTCAAGATCCTTAATCGCAGCCGCTTCTTTTTGCGCGTGAATGCAAATCAATGCGCTCGAAGCTTGCGCCTGAACGCCAACCAAAACTGCACTAAATGTGAGAACAAAAAGAAATTTTCTCATCGTCTTCAACATCCCACTTTAAGGTGTCAGTAAATTCGCCAGCTCTTCAAATCCTGCTTTTCGTGCAAACTTGGCGGCCGTATTTCCATTCTCTGATACCGCCTGTTTATCGGCACCAGCCGCCAAAAGAATGTCCACTAAATCACGGCGGCCTTTCTTGGATGCCTTCATCAACGGCGTGAATCCTTTTTCATCTTTTTGGTTGATATCAAATCGGCCCGAGTTCACCAGAGCCTGCAAAACTTCAGGCTTTTCATAGTGGATTGCCACAAACAGACCATTGCTGACAACATCGCCATACATATTGCCAAATGTTGGAGAGGCACCTTTTTCCAAAAGCTTCGCAGCGACCTGTGGTTGGTCTTCTTTGATCGCGTAGAAAAGTGCTGTACGACCACCGAAATCACCGTAAGAAGTTTCATGATCTAACTTCTGCAAGTCATGCGATAACAAGCTCATGGCATTTTCCGTTTTACCATTGCGAATGGCCTTGATCAGCGGAGTATTGTTTTTAAAATTTGGCTCTTCAATTTCAGCGCCACGATCTTTCAAGGCCTGAATCTGCTCTGGAGTTCCATATTTTGCTGCTGAATGAGCCGGCGTATCTCCAGTGGTTTTACTTGGCTTATTGATCTGAGCAGCAGGACTTGCCAAAGCCGCAGCGAAAACTTCCGGCGCGCCAACACGAAGAGCACTTCCCAATGAAAATCCACCAAAGTTATCCGATGAAATCTGAGCGAGATATTCTGGATGTTCCTGAAGATAGGCGTAAACACGCTCTTTCCCGATTTTGGCACGGTAAAAATTCGACGGAAAGACAGAAGAGAAGAATCGCTTTTGCTCGGACTCGTTCAGGTTTTGCTCGGCCAGTGGTATGATCTGATTCGGATCGGCGCTAAGGATCACCTGCTTCTTCACAGCAAACGAAATTTCCGGCGACTTCAGCCAATTTTTTGAAATTTCGGAATATTCCGGATCCTGCAGACCCAATTCTTTCAAGACTTCCTGGGTTTTAATGTAAACAACCTGGGACTGCGGTCCGCCATTCTTCAGACCATAACTTGAACGCGCTAAAGCCTCCAACGAAATCGGGCCCGCCGGTCTCCAATTCGCGGTTTCAGTCAGATGCAATGTCGCGCCTTCTGTTTCCAGTGGCTTGAGCAAATACAGAGTCAAACCCTCGGTTTGCGCTCGCGAAAATCTCACTTGGAAACCATAAGGCTGAGGATGTGGAGCATATCCTTCAACAGCCAGCTCGGGAGAATTGACCAGCGTACGGGCAAAAAACTTCCGCATCGAGGCATCGTTGCTCATTCCTGTGTGATCATCGCCCGTCGCGGCTGGAGCCGCGAGCTCGTAACCTTTTTCAAGCAAGCTTTGACGAACGCCCTCTAAAAACAAAGCCATTCGATTGGCCGGAACATTTTGCATTTTGTCGATGAAGGCAATTTTCTTCTCAACGCCATTCACAGTCCCAGTTCCTAACACCACTGTCACATGACTGTCGGAGTGAAACTCTGAATCCGTCATCGTGAAGTATTGATAGTTCGGATCCAATGCTTTTTCGGGATAGGTGCGCGACGAACATTCGTTCCCGCCCAAGCAAGAGCGAAAAACCGATTCGGTTGCTGACAATTGGCGAATCGTGATCTGATTCGTCAGGCTGGCGGCTTGAACCCGGCGGTTGGCAGCGTCTTGTCGCATCTCGTTCCAGCTGGCCATGAATTTGTCGTACGGAAGCGGAAGCGCCTGAGGCTGTTTGATATTCAGTGACTTCAAGAGCGCTGGATAATCCGTATACCCAGCTGTCTGAGCCAGCGTGTTCGCTTCGGCCAAGAGCGAATCGAAAACCTGAACGACCACATTGCCATCTTGGTTTTTCAAAAGCTCGAGCACGGCTTTATCACCAAACGGTGCCATCAAAATCAAATCCGCCATCGCCTGGGAAATCGGCTGCATAGCTGTGTGCCCTTCGCCGAATTTTTCAACTCCCAGCATGCGAATTTTTTGGAGTCTCTGAAATAGAGCCAGCGCCTTCTGCGAGCTGTCGCGAAGGCTGCCTTCGGCTGAAGACGCCGCAGTCGATTTCAATGAAACTTTCTGAACAAGCTCATCTGGCAAAAACTGTTTCCACCGAGCACCAATATTTTGCTCGATTCCGACGACGCTGGCGGCTTTTCCAAATCCCGCGGCCAAGGCATGCATCATACCGGAGACAGATCCCAAGATGCCGGTTTTCTCACTTAGAACCGGTAGATTTTCAAAAACCTTATTCCAAAATCCGCCATTGGCTTCGATATTCAGAAGTTTTCCAAGCTTCATCTGAGCGCCATTTTTTACGGACTCGACAGTCTTGATAATTCTTTCGGATGCCTCCAATGGTGCTTGGCTTGTGACCTTCACACTGCGAAATCGAATTTTGTTCTTAAGCTCTGGGTGTTCCTGCAGGATCCTCGCAATTTGCCCTGTTGTTTCGTTATGCAGCTGTGTCGTGGGATCACCCATGTACATCAAACGATACAAATGAAACAACGCCGCCTGCTGGGGATCTGATAAATCCGGAACAGCTCCATCAGCAAACGATTCAAGACTTGATAAGATAGGACCGGAGAACTGACTTTGAGTCTGAAAACAGATCAAACCGACTGAATAGGCACTGCTATGAAACGCCATCGCCGCGGCAAAAATAAAAATCATTTTGCTTTTCATAACTGGTCTCCTCTTTATCGACTTTGGGCTGACCGACAAATCCTTTGTCCGCCAATATCAGTCTCTGTCTTCAATTCTGAACGAACCACCTGTAGAGCTTTGGAAATTTCACTCTTGTCGAAAATTTCCATGGCCATACCCAATGGCTTTTGTGTTTCTTTTTCAATCGCGAAAATCCGGCCGTCGTGTACTTTGAACTCGACGCCTTCAAGGTTTTTCTTTTTTCCAAGACCAAATCCGATGGTCGCTGCGACGGTGTAGCGCAACCAAGAATTCTTCGTGACTTCACCCATCAGGCGCGTGTGTTCATCCGAACCCATGTACACAACACGTTGTCGAGTCATGGACTTGTAGAATTCTTTTTTCAGCAAATCTTGATCACGGTCTTCGCGAATTTCACTGAGCTGCTCCTGAATCTTGGCGGCCTTCTTCTGAAGGATTTGGTCAAACACCGGTTTTAGTACCGATGCCATCGCATTTCGCAAATGTGATCGCTCTTGCAGCTCGCCACTGCCCTCTTTCACTTTGCGGTTTTCCAGATTCTGAAGGACTTCAATTGCCTGCAGAGGCAGCTCGATTTTCTCTCCGGTGATTTTTTCTGTTTCCGCTAAATAGGCGCGCAGAAAAGTCGCCAGATATCTTTGCTGTCGATCAAACCCTTTCACATGGCTGGTCACCGCCTGCCCAGTGTAAAGTGCCGTGTGATACCAGATATCTCTCGCCACAAAGCCCTGTTTGTCAGAGAAATAATTGGTGTGCATTTGGATTAAATTCAAACGATGCCAATTCAGATTTTTCGGAAATCTTCCCTTGGCAATCAACGGTACCGGATTCAGCAACACATCGCCGAAATCCCGGAAATGAACTTTCAGGATTTCTCCAGTGTTATCGTCAATTTCAAAAACCATGTTTTGTGTGTGAGCCTCGAAGGATACTCCCAGCGTATGATGGGCCTGCGCTACATACTGGGCGATTTTCGGAATCAGCTCTTGATTTTTCCATTTTCCGACAGCTTTTTGCTCGTCAAAATCTCCGGACCATTTCTTGGCGTAATCCGCCACGCATTCGTCACATCCCAAAAGCCCATGTCCCGGTAAAACGCGGATATGATCGGGCTTCCCACGAATATGTTCAGCCGAGCGATAAGCAATCGCCATTGGAATTCCCATGAACGAAAGATTGATTCCCATAAAGGAATCCATCGAAAGATCTCGCATTTTCTCCGGCAGATCTCCGATATGTGATTGAATGTAGTCATTAGTCAGAACTTCACGCTCGATCGTGCTATCAGCACCCGGAGCTGGCTTTCCGAATTTGGCAAAGAACCCGCCGATCCCTTTCACAGGTTCAATATAGTGAGTTGTTCGGCTCAAAACTTTGTAACCCAAGGTTTCTGCCACCGGCTTTCCGAATTTGAATCGCAAATAGCTCGCCATCAAAGTATCGGATGCTCGGCATGGAATGATGAACTTTCCATTAGCAAGCTGAACACGCTTAAGATCTTCGGGGTTTACAAACTGGGACATAATCAGGCCTTCACCCAACTGCTGAGCCGTCGCCTCAAAAAGCAGAATGCGAACTGGGGCCTTGTCCTCTTCCGACATCAGATTGCGTTCGCGCATAGCCTCGGTGCGAAGCCTTCGGGTCACGTTATATCCACGATCGGATTCGAGGTAATAGGCGACCGATGACTCGGGATCCACCGACGGGTCAGCCGGGGCCTGTTGAGCCAATAGACAGGTGACACCCATGAGCAGGGCCACCAGCCTTCGAAATGAATTAAACGTGCATTGAGCAAGCATCCGCAGGGTGATTTGCCAAAGCCAGGCCATGAAAAAAATGCACGGCCACAGCCCAAACCTAGGCTGTATTCGAATATGCGCGTATCTGAGGCTGGTTCCGGGCCCGAACCTGGGAGGTTGACCTTCCCCCCGGCGTCCCCTATTCCTAACCCCCCGTGAGAGAACTGATTGAAGTCAAAATCGAAAAATTAAGCTTCGGAGGCGACGGCATTGCCCGCCACGATGGCCTTGTCTATTTCGTCCCGTTTTCAGCCCCAGGCGATCGCTTGAAAATTCAGATCACCGAAAAGAAAAAGAATTTCGCGCGAGCCGAAATCGTCGAGATTCTTCAGCCAGGCCCATCGCGAGTCAAACCTCCATGTCCTGTTTTCGGCCGCTGTGGCGGCTGCACCTGGCAGCACATTTCCTACGAAGAACAGCTTCGTCAAAAACAAATGATCGTCGAAGAGCAGCTCGCACGTACCTTGAAAAATCAGATCTCCGTCAGCCCCATCGTTCCCAGTCCCAACCAGTATCGCTATCGAAACCGCATTCAGCTGAAGTACGACGGAAAAAATCTCGGCTTTTATGCCCGCCAAAGCCACGACATCGTCGACATCCAGGACTGCCCGATCACCGAAGAAATTCTGGCGCAAGAAATTCCGGCACTGAAAAAAAATCTGTCATCCAAAAAAGCCGAAGCCATCCCAAAAATCGAACTCTTGATAACCTCACAAGGCAAAGTCGAAACCATTTTCGAAGACTCACCCTTTGAAGGCGTCGGCTTTTCCCAGGTCAACACAGCTCAAAATAAAAATTTGCTGAGCGCCGTTATGGATTGGATGAAAGATCTCTCAGCCGAGGTCATCTACGACCTTTACGCCGGTGCCGGAAATTTCAGCTTTCCTCTTTTGCAACAGTTTCCCAAAAGTACCGTGATCGGTGTCGAGCTCAGCGGCAAATCCGTTCGTTTGGCTCAAAACCTGATTCAGTCAATGAATCTCAGCCCGAATCGCATGCGCTTTTATCTTAGCGACGTCGAACTGTTCCTGAAGCGAACCGTTTTGAAACCCGGATCGATCGTTCTCCTGGACCCTCCACGCATGGGTTGCTCGGAAAACACGCTGCGATACCTGGCGCCACAGAACCTGCAGAAAATCTTCTACATCAGCTGCAATCCGGCAGCTTTGGCTCGTGATCTCGAGCGTTTGCGCGAGTGGGGTTCTTGGGAACCAACCCGGGTCCAGCCTTTTGACATGTTCCCTCAAACTGACCATGTGGAAACCTTGGTGGAGCTGACTCGGAAGCCCGCGAACTAAACCTCGGGGAAGGGAAGATTGACTCTCGCTAAGTCGTTGATATCCTAGGCTTCGTGGGAAGATTTACCGTTCTTTTTTCAGTGTTGATTTCGCTGTTGCTGCTTGGCAGCGGCTGCGCCAATCTGTCCACCGAAAATGAAGAGACCGCCAAGCTGCATTTGAAAATTGGTACTGCCCATCTTCAAGCCGACAATTACCCACAAGCCTTGGCCGAGCTTTTGACCGCAGAAGAATTGGATCCATCCAATCCCGTTATTCAAAACAATCTGGGTCTGACTAATTTTTTTCGTGAACGCTATGATCTCGCCGAAGCGCACATTCGCAAAGCTTTGAAAATCGATCCCAAGTATTCCGATGCTCGCAACAATCTTGCACGAGTTCTGATCGAGCGCGGCCGTTATGCCGATGCCATTCAAGAAGCGAAGGCTGTCACCGAAGATCTGACTTATCAAAATCCTGAAAAGCCGTGGGTGAATTTGGGAATGGCCCAGTTCAAAGCCGGACAGTACGAAACAGCCAAGCGATCTTTGCAGAAGGCTTTGGATTTTCAGCGCGACAACTGCCTGGCGCAGTCTTATTATGGTCGCACACTGTTTGAGATGAAGGATTTTTCCCGGGCTTCAGAGGCCTTGGACCGAGCCGCCGGATTTTGCCAGCGGGCCCAGTTCGACGAGCCTCATTACTACAGCGCTTTGAGCTATTACCAGATGGGTGATAAGCCGAAAGCAGAAGCTCGCTTGGAAAGTTTATTGAAGCTTTATCCAAACGGACGGTACTTGGACAAAGCTAAAACAATGTTGGAAACGATTCGCAGGTAGACATGACAAAACTGGGTGAGTTGCTGAAAGCAGAGCGCGAAAAACGAGGTCTTTCTCTTCACGAGATTGGGATGAATCTGAAGATCAATCCCAAAATCCTGAAGGCGATCGAAGACGGAAATCCGGCGGATCTTCCGGCAAAGACTTTCTTGCGCGGCTTCATTAAATCTTATGCTCAGCACATGCGCCTGGATTTGAAAATGGTCATGGACATGTTCCAGGAAGAGTACGGAACAACTCGTCCGGAAGAGCCGCAAAATGCTCAGCCACAGGCGGGCGCTCCGTCGGCGGCGCAGCCTCAGATGTCAGCGCCAAAATATGAAAAGCCTCTGAAGCGTCCGGACGATGCGGCTTTGCCTACCAATAGCAACAACCGAATTTATACGATTTTGTTCGCGATTCTTTTGCTGACCTTGATCGCTTTCGTCGCAAAGATGATGGACAAATATCAAAAAGAATCCCGTGTTGCGACCGAAACAACGGCCGACATGACGACGGAAACAACAACGACCTCCACCACTGTTCCTGTTGCGGCCTCTGTGGCTGGTGGCGATGAGGGCGAAGCTTTGTCGACTCCTGTTTCGTCAACTTCGACGACGACAGTTGCAGGTGCAACGACAACGACAACAATCGGTGCGACGGCAGCTTCAACTACGTCGACCACGACTTCCACTTCAACTACTTTGAAGCCAACAACAACGACCACCACCACGACATTAAAGCCGACCACAACAACCACTTTGAAGGCTGTCGCGACCACCACTTCAACAACGACGACCTCAACGACGACAACGTCGTCGACTTCGACTTCAACGACGTTGAAATCAGCCAGCACCGAAGTGATCGTCGAAGCCTTGAATAAGGTGAAAATTCGATTCACTTTGAATGGCGGACAAAAGTGGGATCAGATCGAGCTCAACCCAGATCAAGTCCACACATTCCGTACGAAAACATCGATGGATCTGGAAATTTCCGACGGTGGAGCCGTCAACTTGATCATCAACGGTCGTGATCGCGGAGTTCCGGGCACGATCGGCCGGCCGATCAAGCTCACTTATCCGAAATGATTTCTTTCAAGCGCATTTGGACTTTCACTCTCATTCTGAAGCTGATCGTCTCTGCGCTTGTTCCACTAACAACCGACGAGGCCTATTACTGGGTTTGGTCACAGCACCCGCAGCTAAGCTATTATGATCATCCGCCGTTTGTTGCCTGGCTTTTCTGGCTGGGTCATCCGCTGGAATTTCTGGGTCAGGCGGTTCGTTGGCCCGCGGTTCTATTGGGACATGGAACACTGTGGATTTGGTTTTTGATTTGGCAGCTTCTATTTAAAGATCCGAAAATGGAAAGTCGTTTTTCGTGGTGGATGGCGCTGGCCTTGTGCTCGCCACTGCTGGGACTAGGCTCGATCGTGGTCACACCGGATCTTCCGGTGATTTTCTTCTGGAGCCTATCGCTTTATTTCTTCCTCAAAGTGATGAGAGATCATTCACCGAATGATTATATTTGGCTGGGTATTTCGCTGGGCCTTGGCTTTTGTTCGAAATACCATATCGTTTTGTTTTTACCCTTTCTGTTTGCATATCTTTTATTTGAAAAACAGTGGAAAAATATTCGTTGGAACTATGTTCTTTACACAATTCTATCCGGTCTTATTTTTTGCAGCCCCGTCCTGATCTGGAATTATCTGAATGATTTTGCTTCATTC
>CBIHPB010000029.1:0-17236 GCA_966211485.1 uncultured Bdellovibrio sp. | reverse complement strand
AGTCAAATTATGTCAAAGGATATCAAGGTGATGCGCAATTCGTAGGCATTTCCGATTTTTTTCCAAATATTTTTTGGAAAATTTTCTTGGCATTTGAACACCAGCTCGCTACCGTCAATATCAAGAGATAGGGACTTATGAATGAGTCTGCGAACGAGAACCACTAGATCTAGTGATCTCGGTTCCGGGATGAAAGACTAGTTTCGAATTTGAAAGAGTTCGCAACAAGCTTTGACAGACCGGCACTGGGAATCGCGATTCGAAGCGGAGCTCTCAGGAAACAAAACAAGGATGGCGATCCAATCTCGAAGCGACAACAGAAACAGTAAACGTTAAAGCTGAAGTCAAAACCAGAAAAGGCGAAGGAAAAAGCAGGAGACCGACGAAGGTCGAGAGCTTAAATACCAAGCGGCGCGATGACGGAAATCTGAATGACCACAAAGATCCTGACAGGATCTCGAAGGTCGGGATAGATTTTCGAACCCTCGTCATTTGGGAGGGGATTTTTTGTCTTTTCAGTCACAACTTGGAAGCTATTAGAGGGGAAAAAATATGCTTCAGAATGAGTCCATCGGATTGGACAAAGCAACAGGCTACGCATCCGCAAACACATTTCAAAACATCGACACATCGGAAAATCATCCGCATGTGATGCGCGTTCGCAAGCGCGATGGCACACTTGAGCCAGTTGATGTCACCAAGATCGTCGAGCGCGTCACAGGCTGCTGCTATGGCATTGCTCACGTCGATCCACTTCGTGTTGCCACCAAGGCCATCAGTGGTCTTTATGATGGAGCAACCACAAAAGAGCTGGATAATCTCTGCATTCAGACAGCGTCTTTGCTGATTGGCGAAGATCCCGAGTACTCTCGCCTCGCTGCCCGACTGCTTGCGATCTATATTGATGAAGAAGTTCGCTCGCAAAAAATCCAAAGCTTTGCTGATAGCATTTCTTTCGGTTTCCAAAACGGTCTGATCGCTGAATCAACAGCGAAATTCGTGGAAAAGAACAAAGCCGCACTGTCCGCTGCGATTGAGCCTTTCCGTACGGATCGTTTCGAGTACTTCGGTCTGCGCACGGTTTATGACCGTTATCTTTTGAAAAATCCAAAAAGCCGTCAGGTTTTTGAGACTCCGCAGTACTTCTTTATGCGTGTGGCTTGCGGTCTTTCAACAAGTGTTGAGGAAGCGGTCGAGTTCTATCGTTTGATTTCAAGCCATGACTATTTGGCGTCAACTCCGACACTGTTTAATTCAGGAACTTTGCGTCCGCAAATGTCGTCTTGCTATCTGTGCGAATCACCTGACGATGATCTTCGCGCCATCTACGACAAATATACAGACATCGCTTTGCTGTCGAAATTTGCTGGCGGCATCGGTGTCGCTTTCCACCGCGTTCGCGCTCGCGGATCTTTGATCAAAGGAACAAACGGACACTCAAACGGTGTGATCCCATGGCTGAAAACCATGGACAGCTCGGTTGCGGCCGTTAACCAAGGCGGAAAACGCAAAGGGGCTGCCTGCGTTTACCTGGAAACATGGCACGCGGATATCGAAGAGTTCCTGGAACTTCGCGATAACACCGGTGATGAAGCCAAGCGCACTCACAACCTGAATCTCGCCAACTGGGTTCCAGATCTGTTTATGAAGCGCGTGGAAAAAGACGAGATGTGGTCATTGTTTGACCCTCGCCAAGTTCCACAATTGGTCGACCTTTATGGTGACGAGTTCGAAAAGGTTTTCGTTCAAGCGGAAGCTGAACAAAAGTTTGTCCGTCAAATCAAAGCGCGCGATCTCTACAGCCGCATGATGAAGACCTTGGCTCAGACTGGAAACGGCTGGATGACATTTAAAGATGCCTCCAACTTGAAGTCGAACCAGACAGGCTTGCCAGAAAACGTGATTCACCTCTCAAATCTCTGCACTGAGATCTTGGAAGTGACTTCGAACAAAGAGACCGCGGTTTGCAACCTGGGCTCTGTGAATCTGGCTCGTCATATCGTCAATGGTCAGTTTGATTTCGATAAGCTTGCAAAAACCGTTCGCACAGCTGTGAAGTATCTGGACCGCGTGATCGATATCAATTTCTACCCAATCGACACAGCAGCGAACTCAAACAACCGCTGGCGTCCAGTGGGCTTGGGATTGATGGGTCTGCAAGATGCTTTCTTCCAGTTGAAGCTTCCATTTGATTCAAACGAGGCACGCGAATTGTCTCGTAAGATTCAAGAAGAGATCTATTACAACGCCTTGGTCACTTCGAATGAATTGGCGGCAAAACATGGACCTCACCCGTCTTTTGCTGAAACAAAAGCGGCACAAGGAATCATGCAGTTTGATCTGTGGGGCACTCAGCCGACAGATGCCAATCGCTGGAATGCTTTGCGTGAGAAAATCAAAACTCATGGACTGCGCAATTCTTTGATGATCGCAATCGCGCCGACAGCGACGATTGCATCCATCGTGGGCTGCTATGAGGCGACCGAGCCGCAGATTTCAAACTTGTTTAAGCGCGAAACTTTGTCTGGCGAATTCATGCAGATCAACCGCTACCTGGTGGCGGAGCTGAAGAATTTGGGCCTGTGGAACGAAGATCTTCGCAACGAAATCAAAGTTGCTGAAGGCTCGATCCAAGATATCGCCAGCATCCCTGCGGCTTTGAAAGAGATCTATCGCACGGTTTGGGAAGTTCCAATGAAGTCCCTGATCGAAATGGGTGCTGACCGCGGAGCTTACATTGACCAGTCTCAATCTTTGAACCTGTTCATGGAATCTCCAACCATCGGAAAACTGTCATCGATGTACATGTATGCTTGGAAGCGCGGACTGAAGACGACTTATTATCTTCGTTCACGTCCAGCCACATCGATCGCAAAAACAACAGTGAAAAAGACCTCGGCCGGAGCGAGTGCAGGAGCTGCTGCTAGCACATCTTCTGCCGGCATCACTGAAGATTTTGCGAAACCGACAACAGAGGCCGCAGCACCAATCGCCGAGAAGAAAGCTTACTCGGACGCTGAAGTGATTGCTTGCTCTTTGGAAAACCCTGAAGCCTGCGAAGCTTGCCAATAAGGACGACAACTATGATTCTCAATCCTGGATTTAATCTCACCCTGCGCCCAATGAAATATCCCGTTTACTTTGAAATGTTCAAAAACGGGATCAAGAACACCTGGACTGTCGACGAAGTCGATTTCTCGACGGACTTGGTGGACTTGCACCAGAAAATGACTCCGGCCGAAAAGCATTTGATCGGCCGCTTGGTCGCTTTCTTTGCGACGGGCGATTCCATCGTTGGCAACAACTTGGTCTTGAATCTCTATAAGCACATCAACTCACCAGAAGCACGCCTGTACCTGAGCCGTCAGCTTTTCGAAGAAGCGGTTCACGTGCAGTTTTATCTGACACTTTTGGATACTTATATTCCAAATCCAGACGAGCGCGCCAAAGCCTTTGCGGCGATTGATAATATCCCAAGCATTCAGAAGAAAGCGCAGTTCTGCTTTAAGTGGATTGATTCGATCAACGAGCTGGATCAGCTCAACACAGTCGAAGATCGCCGCAAGTTCTTGATGAACTTGATCTGCTTTGCAAGTTGCATTGAAGGTCTGTTCTTCTTCGCAGCTTTCGCTTACGTGTACTTCTTGCGTTCAAAAGGATTGCTGGCAGGTCTTGCGACGGGAACCAACTGGGTTTTCCGTGACGAGAGCATGCACATCGCCTTTGCAAACGAAGTCATCAACACGGTTCGAAAAGAAGAGCCCGAGCTTTTCAATGAGCAGATGAATGAGATGATCATTCAGATGATGGAAGACGCGATCGACTGCGAGATGGCTTTCGCTAAAGACATCCTGGACATGGGTGTAGCTGGTCTTTCACTCAAAGATATGCGCCAGTATCTGGAGTTCGTCGCCGATCAACGTCTGGAAGCGCTTCACATTGCTCCGAGATACAATGTGAAAAATCCATTCCCGTTCATGGAGCTGCAAGACATGCAAGAGCTTGCCAACTTCTTCGAGCGCCGGGTTTCCGCTTACCAAATGGGCGTCACCGGTTCTGTTTCTTTCGACGAGGCTTTCTAAGCTTTGAAGAAAAAGCAGTTTTGGATTTTCTTTTCCCTGACGCTCGCCATCTGTGCGATCCTAGGGTTCCTAATCGGAGCTTTTCCAGAGACCTGGCAAAAGCTCCGAGGCCGCAATCCCGATAAAATCGTTCTTCTCACATCCAGTGCGAAACTGATTCCGCCTGATTTTTTCTACGACTTTGAAAAAGCCACCGGCAAAACAGTGGAAGTCAAATCGGTTGAAAGTTTCCATCTATTTAAAATCGATGCACAGAACGTGGATCTATTATTCGCGCCTTTGGCGTGGCTCGGAAGTTTCCCGGATATTTTGTCCGAACCTCCTGATCTTCCAAAGATGATGGAGCTTCTCTCGACGGACTTTGCGAGTTTAAAATTGGACCTGCACCGATTCTTCCCCGTGCTTTGGAGAACTTTGGATAAAGACGGGAAAACGCATCTTGAGATCTGGGGTTTTGCGACTCCGCTGGATTCCAACGGCAGCCCGCAGGATTTGGTTTTCTTTTTACTCAGCAATCAAAACCGGCTTCGCGAGTGGGCCCTGCAGACGGATTTAAAATTCACTTTGAAGAAGACGGATCAGATTGAGGATTTTCCAGAGACTCAAAAGGCTTCTCATATTCGGGATGTGCCACTACCGAAGCTTGTGATCGACCAGAAGCTTGAGTAGTTCAACTTAAGGACAAGCGTCTGGCGCCCAAGCAATCTGAAAAAACCGATCAAAAGCGGCCTTCGTATCCCGCACTTCTTTCCCCGCCTTATCATAAGTCACCAGCTGACCTTTCAGGCGATAAGTGCTCTGCGTGGAATTTCGGTAAGCACTGCAATTGACTGGCAAATGAATATTGTATCGTCCGTGCTCACACTTGAACTGGGTGGCGCGGTAGCATTCGACATCCAGACTGCTGGCTTCTTTCGGGCAAACCGTGTCTTCGCGAACAGGAATATCCTGGTTGGAAATATCTAACAGACGAATTTCGACATAATGCTTTTCTGCAACTCCGATATTGCACTCGCCCCCGACGTTGATCGCCAGATCGTAAGGACTGAGATCCAAAACGCCGACCGGTGAATCGAGTTTGGATTGAGTGGGCAAGGAACTAGATGCCGTGGAGGCTTCATCCAAATCGAATGGACTTGGGTCACTGTAGGTCGAGCAGTTTTGATACTGTAGCATCATCAACAATGACAATCCAACAATCGAAAACGCCGTCTTGAACTTGGTAAAAGCTGATTGTTTCATCCCCTATTCTTATCGGAACTTTTCCGTCTCACTTAAGGACGAAAGGCTATGTGTCTCATCTTGAGACAGCTCTGCAAACCAAAGGCATTATATTGCATTTAGACTCTCTACCGAGAGCTGGGAAAAATCTTTTTCTGCAGGGTTTGAAGCCAAATTTTTAGTTTCTCTTCTGAGAGGAAAAGCACATAAGGCGAAAGCATCACAACTGCAAAGCTCCAAAGCGCCATCACGATCGCAATGCCCGAGTGAAAAAGAACACCCGCCGCCAAAACATACGGCCGAGATTTCTTTCCCCAGACTAAGACTGGGAAATAGATTTCGAACAAAATGGTCGAAAAGCTGATGGCCACAATCAGAAATGGCAAGTGTCGCATCCAGGTCAAATCCGCGATCACGAATTGGGAGTTGGCAAACACACTCCACAGTGCCGTTCCGTCCCACCAACTAGCCCCGCGAAGCTTTTCCATCCCCGAGTAAGCGTAGATCACACACAACTGCAGTTGAATCAGCCGGTAGAAGACAGTGGTTAACGTGTCCCCGCCAAGAGGAAGCTTTCCCTTTTTCTGGCGCCACCAAGAGCGAACCGATAAACGTGCATCCGACTGAGTGAAGGCCAAATAGACCAAAAAGAACGAGGTGATTTGATCGACACCGAAGGCGACACCGTAGTTTCGATACAAAAACGAAACATGCAGATAAACC
This sequence comes from uncultured Bdellovibrio sp., assembly GCA_966211485.1. Classification (GTDB taxonomy): domain Bacteria; phylum Bdellovibrionota; class Bdellovibrionia; order Bdellovibrionales; family Bdellovibrionaceae; genus 21-14-0-10-47-8. The sequence goes on along the minus strand of CBIHPB010000029.1, from coordinate 11,210 downwards.
GCAATCCATGCAAAGATCCGGCTGAAAAATCCAAGAAAAACCATTAGTAGGCACAGGACAAAAAACAGATGCACGGTCCCGACCCAAGCATCCGGCCAAAACGTCAGCTGCCATGGTGGGCGAAATCCTTCTGGCAGAATTTGCACCGACAAAGCTTTCGGCAAAATCCCCTGGTCTGTATAAAACAAATCAACATCCGTCTGCCGACTGAGGTACATCACGAACAAAGTGCCCGAGAAAATAATCCGAAAGACTGCCAAATTTAACAGCCCCACTGGACCATCAAACCAGAACTGTTCCCAGTAACTCCAAAGCTTTTTGATCATAAAGCCACCTCGTCCTGACTGCCGTGACAGTCATAGGTGTGCTCCATAAATGTCGCTTCTTTTTTTTCGCCGAGACTGATCCGCGAAAGATCGAGATTAGGAATGGGTTCAAGAATATTTTCAATGTGAACGCTAGAGGCCCCTTCGTGCTGTTTGCATAAAAAAGGTCCCAAGATCACTTTCAGTCTTTTTTCGTCGATAATCATAAAACGCAGGGCGTACAAAAACCGGCTCTTGCTGGAATCAATTACGATTTTTTCTTTTTCTGGCGGAATGTAGCCTTCAAGTGGCTCTTTATTTGAGTCATCAAAATGCACAAAGTAATGAATGTACATGGTGTGCGCTGGATCGGGCGCGAAGAAATTCCAAGTGGTGTTAAACCCGAACAGATTTCCGTAAGGCGTAATCCACGGATCCAAACGGCGGGCCAGATAAGATCCGCCGTTGGCCAAAACCAAAACCACCAAAAGGTGAAAACAAAGAAAAACCGACAGCAGAATGCGCATGCCGATCGACTTAGAGATGTGCTTCCCCTGTTGGCTCACCATCAGATCCATCCGCTTCATCGAACGAAATCGACTCTTCCGAAATCTCCTCTGAGATTTCAGCCGAAGACTCGGCTGATGATTCTTCGGCGACTTCGACTTCACTGGCAGAAAGCTCTGCTTCCAGCTGAACTTCTTCAGCTGCCTGAGCCTTCACTTCAGCCACTTGTTCTTTTTTACCGAATGTTGCCAGTGTTCCATTCAAAACAGCTTCGTCGTATTTGATCAGCCAGTTGCGATCGCGAGTCGCGACTTCTTCGTTCATCGCCAGGGCTTCACGAATGTTTTGAGCTTTCTCGGCATCGCGCTTTTGGCGCTGACGTTCTTTTTCCTGCTCGAAGAAATCAGAGCTGGTGTTGATGTTCGTCAATTGGTCCGTGATCTTCGTGAGTTCATCCTCACCTTCCGAGTAACTTGTGCCGATCGCGGTCGACATCGAATCTGTCACTTGGCTCAGTGTCGGTTTCGCTTCTTCTTCGGTCATTCCCTCAGGCAGAAGCTCGTCGATTTGAGACAAGGTTGGAAGCTCTTTCAAATTGCGCAGACCAAAGATTTCCAGGAACTTTTTCGTCGTCGCATACAGCATCGGCTTACCAGGCAGATCGCTCTTACCTTCAAAGTTCACAAGACCTTTTTCCATCAGCGCGCGCAGCAAGTGCCCGCTTTCCACACCGCGGATCTCGTCGATCTCGTGCTTAATCAGCGGCTGTTTGTAAGCCACGATCGCCAAGACTTCGAGAGCAGGTCCCGACAGCTTGAACTGACGGGCCTTCCAGGTGCGAGTCAAAAACTGCATATTATCGATCTTGGTGCGAAGCTGAAATCCACCTGGAACTTCTTCCAGGGAAACGCCACGCTGGCCGCTAGCCAATTCAACTGCCAAACGATCCAAAGCGCGTCGGATTTTATCGCCTTTGATATTTGTACCTTTAAAGACCAGCTTCAAAGAGGCAAGACTGACCGGACGATCGGAAGCAAACAAAACGCTTTCGATGATCGAGTCGAGCTGTTCGTCTTCAACAAATTCCAATTCTTCAATCTGTGCGGACTCGAAAGCATCCAGCTCGGTGCCTTCAACGCTTTCAAGAGTCTCTTCTTCTGAGGCAGCGATTTGCTCTTCGGTTGCTTCTGGCAAGAAAGATTCAGGCTCTTCTTCGGTGAAGATATTGGTCGAGCCGAACTCGACCAACTCATCTGATACTTCTTCACTGTCAGTCGTCTCATCAGATGATTCATCTGCGGACATCTCGACGATTGCCTCTTCAGTTTCAGAAGTCGTTTCTTCATTCAAAGCTTCAACACCGGCGGCAACAGCTTCTTCAACTGAATCTTCCTGAAAAGTCTGGGGCATCGCCTGAGCTGCTGGCGCATTTCCCATCAAAGCTTCCAGCGCACCCGCCGCATTGGCGACAAGCGAAGACACATCCGGAGATTTGCCTTCAAAGTTGGAAGCGTTGTCATCTGTCTGAAGCATTCCTTTTTTCTTTTTTGCCATACTGCTCACTTATCCTAGTTCTTAAGTATCCAATTCATGTTCAGCCGCGAGGATATCTTCATCGCTCGCCATCTCGGACTCATCCATCGGTTCTTCAAAAGCCAATTGCTCGTCCGGATCGACTTCGTCTTTCATCACGAATTCTTCCGCCGCGATGTCCGTGTCAATCTCAAGCTCTTCCAGCTTCTGCGCTTTTTCCATCATTTGCGCAGCAATCTCATCCGCACGCATCGAATCGTATTCCTCCACTCGGTCCAAAACATTGGTCTCGATTGGCTTTTTCGCTTCAGCGTAGATTTCATGATAGGTATCGGCTTGACACAGGCTCACAAAGCCCATCTTTCCAAGCTCGAGAAGGCTTAAGAATGTGATCAAAACCTGGCGGCGTTTATCGCTAGAGGCCTCGATCAGCTCGCTCATGCCGACTTTGCTGCCGACAATCAGACGATCTTTGATTTCCAAAATGCGGCTGGCGATACTTTGTGCCTTGGCGGCCACTTGGTGAATTTTCTTTTTGATCGAGCGAACCGCGTTTCGATAAGCCGTGATCAGTGCAAAAAGAGCATTCTCTTCCAGTACGATCTCTTCTTCTTTCATATCCAGGCGCTCGCGAATACCGCGCGCGAAAACGTCACGGCCCAAAAGCGGACGCTCGTACAGATTTTTGCTGGCCTCTTGATATTTTTGATATTCCAAAAGCCTTTGCACGAGCTCTTTGCGTGGATCTTCTTGTTCGATGATCTCGCCGTTTTCGTCGTACTGAGGCAGAAGCATACGGCTTTTGATATGGATCAGTGTCGCTGCCATCGAAATAAATTCGCCGGCCAGTTCCAGATCCAGCTCTTTCATGAGCTTGATGTATTCCAGATACTGATTGGTAATCTCATTCACCTTGATATCGAAGATGTCCATCTCTTCCTTGCGGATGAGATACAACAAAAGCGCCATCGGGCCTTCGAATTTAGGGAGCTGAATCGTTAAGCTCATAGCTTCATTGCTTCCTTCACGATTTTCAAAGTTTTTTGTGCTTCAAGTCTGGCTTTTGCCTCGCCTTCGCGAATCATTGAATCAAGCAAGTTCGGCTGATTCAACAACTCTTTTTTCTTTTCTCGAGGTTCTCTCACCAAGCTGTTGATATTTTGAGCTAATCTACCTTTGCAGTCGCCACATCCAATGCCCGCAGAACGGCAACCCTGCTCGGCCCAAGCGAGATCATCAACAGAGGAGAAAAGCTTGTGAAATGTAAAAACATTGCAGCGCATAGGTTCACCCTTATCCTCGCGTCTGACGCGCTGTGGATCAGTGGGCATTCCCTTCACTTTTTTCTCCAAAGATTTCTCGTCTTCAGTGAGATCAAGGCCATTACCATAGGACTTGGACATCTTTCGTCCATCCAGCCCCGGAACCAGCGGAGTTTCAGTTAAAAGCGGCTGTGGCTCGGGAAGTTTCGCTTTGTAGAGATGATTGAATCGGCGCACGATTTCACGTGTGAGCTCCAAGTGTGCCACTTGATCCTGCCCAACTGGCACACGACTGCCTCGATAAATAGCAATATCAGCGGCCTGTAAAACCGGATAAGCAAATCGCCCTAAATTGTGAGTGTCATTGGCTTTCGCTTCTTCTTCCGCATCTTTCCAAGTCGGCACACGCTCGAGCCAACCCATCGGCGTGAGATTGGCGAAAATCATAAAAAGTTCCAAGTGCTCGGGTACGTGACTTTGGATAAAGACGGTATTTTTCTTTGTGTCAATGCCCCAGGCCACGAGCTCGGCAAACAGATCACGGTTCCAAGCTTGAATTTCGTCGACCTTTTTGTAGGTCGTCGTCATTCCATGCCAGTCCATAATGCCAAAAAAACACTCATATTGTTTTTGCAGCTCGATCCAGTTTTTCAGCGCACCGAAATAATGCCCGACATGCAGACGCCCCGTCGTGCGGGTGCCGCTCATGACTCGGATTTTAGATTTATTCTCAGTCGCGGGGTTGGTGGTGGTTTCCGCCATGACCGATCACACCTGCGCCATGGTCAGCAAAAGACCGTGAAGAAATTGAACCGGGATCACCAGAAACTTCATGGCGCCGACCAGAATCAGAACCATTAAAACCATACTGGTCACATGCTCATTTTGCTCGAGCTTGTAATTCAATGAGGCCGGCAAAAATCGCGCAAGAATTTTCCCCCCGTCCAATGGGTGCAGCGGAATCGAGTTGAACACGGCCAAGAAGAGATTGATCGCGATAAAGGTGTCAAAGAATTCCATTGCCGGCTTGTACAAGGCCGAGGTGATCATGACCTTACTAAGCACCATCATAATCATCGCCGTGACAAACGCCAAAAACAGATTGGAAGCAGGCCCCGCCAGCGCGATCCAAAACATGTCGGTGCGCGGATTCTTCAAATTTCGTTCGTTCACCGGAACAGGTTTGGCCCAACCAAAGAAAATTCCTGAACCCGGGAATAGAATTGCCATCAGTGGCAAAATAAAAGTTCCCAGCATGTCCATATGAACCAAAGGGTTCATCGACAGCCGCCCCATCATTTGAGCCGTGTTGTCACCGCGAAGCCGGGCCACCCAACCGTGAGCCACTTCGTGAAAGCACAGGGCAAAAAGAAATGGGATAAAGTTAACCATCAGGCGCATGGCGATATCAGCGAAATTTAATTGCATAGGAAAATATGGTCTCTGGTTTCAGGCTTAAAGTCCAGCCGGTTGCGCGATTTGTCATAGAGGAATGCCCAATAACAAGAAGGTAGGGACAAGAGAGGGAAAAGCAGTTAGATTGCTGTGCTTACAAAACGGACTTCAGCTCGAGGAGAACATATGAACGAAAACGCACGCCCTGCCCTGACAACACTTAGCGAAGAAGAACAAGCTTTCCGAGAAGCCGTGCGCGATTTCGCCGAAAATGAAATCAAACCTCATGTCACGCACATGGATGAACAGGCCCAAATGAATCCTGACATTGTCAAAAAACTTTTTGAAATGGGTTTGATGGGAATTGAAACGCCAGAAAATTATGGCGGAGCTGGCGCTTCTTTCACAATGGCATGCTTGGCTGTCGAAGAAATCGGCCGTGTTGACGGCTCAGTCAGCGTTCTTGTCGACGTGCAAAACACTTTGGTGACCAACGCTTTGTTGAAATGGGGAAATCCTGCTCAGAAAGAAAAATATCTTCCTCGCATGGCGAAGGAATGGGTTGGTGCTTACGCACTATCTGAGTCTTCCTCGGGTTCCGATGCATTTGCATTGAAACTGAAAGCTGAAGCCAAAGGCGACAAATACGTCCTAAACGGATCGAAACTTTGGATCACAAATGCGAAAGAAGCAGGACTTTTCATCGTCTTCGCAAATATTGACCACGCTAAAGGCTACAAAGGCATCACGGCATTCCTGGTTGAAAAAACTTTTCCTGGTTTCAAAGTTGGAAAGAAAGAAGACAAACTGGGAATTCGCGCCAGCTCCACGTGCGAATTACTGTTTGAAAACTGCGAAGTTCCAGCGGCCAACGTTTTGGGTGAAGTCGGCAAAGGTTATAAGATCGCGATCGAAACACTGAACGAAGGCCGCATCGGCATCGGCGCACAAATGGTCGGAATCGCCCAGGGCGCCTACGAAGCAGCTCTTAAGTATGTTCAAACGCGCGAACAATTCGGTAAAAACTTGGCGTCTTTCCAAGGTATTCAATTCCAATTAGCTGAAATGCGTGTCGACCTCGAGGCCGCTCGCCTGATGGTCTACAATGCGGCTCGCTTGAAGGATGCCGGTCTTGATTTTATCGAAGCTGCGGCCATGGCAAAACTTTACTCGTCCAAAGCGGCCGAGCGAATCACCTCTCGCACCATTGATTTGTTTGGCGGAAACGGATTCACCAAAGAATATCCAGCTGAAAAGTTCTGGCGTGATGCCAAAATCGGTCAGATCTACGAGGGGACTTCAAACATGCAGCTTCAGACCATCGCCAAGATGGAGCTGGACGCCAATCGCGCATGATTCGGATTTTGATTTCAATGCTTGTGCTGGGAATTTCCAGCACAAGTATTTCTCAATCTCCCAGCACCTTTCGCTTTCACCTGATCAGCGAGCCCGCATCTCTCAAGCCATGGGAGCAAAAAAACTCTGGCTCTGGCTATTTACTGACCCAGGTCACAGCCGCCCTGATGACCTATCAGGATCACAAGCTTTCTGGAAACTTGGCGCAAAAATGTGAATTCAAAAAGCCAAAGCTGATCAAATGCACGCTTCGTAAAAACCTGAAATGGAGCAACGGCAAACCTCTGGTCGCGCAAGACTTTGTGCGAAGTTTTCAGTCCATGCTAAGTCCAAAGAACAAGGGCTTTCGAGCAGACCTTCTGTTCCCGATCGCCAACGCTTTCAAAGTTTTTAAAGGCGAACTGCAGCCCAAAGACCTCAAAGTCAAAGCACCTGCCGAGCGAGTCCTGGAGATCACTCTCGAATCAGCGGACTCGGAATTTTTGTATGCGCTTGCAAATCCCCTGACGGCTCCAATTCCTGCTACAGCGCTGCCAAACGTAACCGATCTTCGCGTGAAGCCGAATCTTTGGCTTTCGTCTGGCCCTTATCAGATTCAAGAATGGACTCCGCAGCAGAAAGTGGTTTTGAAAAACAATCCGCATTTCTGGAAAAAGAAAAACCGCCCGACTCTGGAGATTCTCCCAATCACTGAAGACAGTGTGGCTTTGAATCTTTATGAAAAAGGCGAGCTCAGTTTCTTGCGAAGACTCCCCGCCCTTTTTACCGCCAAGTACAAAGACCGGCCTGATTTTTACGAAATTCATCAGATCCGTTTTGATTATTTCGGTTTTGCCAATCGCTGGAACGATCGCCCCGTGGTTCGCCGCTCGATTGCACGAGCGTTGCCATATTCGGATCTTCAGGCTCTTTATTTTGCCAAGGGCGCTCCGGGCTGCCCAGGCTTACCTGAGAATCTGACGACCGAGCAAGTTTGCGTCACCTACGATCCCGTCGAAGCGCAAAGCGAATGGTCTCCGCTGAAGGACAAACCCCGCAAAATTGAGCTCGCTTACTCGAGACAAGGTGGCGACAACCATCAGCGCACAGCCGAGTGGATCCAAGCCGAGCTGAAAAAAAATCTCGGCCTACAGATCGAAGTTTCGGGTCTTGAAAATCAAATCTTTCTGGAAAAGCTGGAAAAATCGACGCCGGATCTTTTCCGCAAAGGGATTGCGCCCGAGCGTCCAACTTGCTTGTCGGCTTTGGAAAACTTCAGCACAGGTAACGCCGAAAACTACATTCAATTTTCAGATCCGCGATTTGACGAGATTTTAAAAACCATGCGCGAGTCTTCAAGTGAAAAGCAAAAACAAAAACTTTGCACCGAGGCCTTGCACCTTTTAATCGACCCTTATTGGATCATTCCGACGGGCCCGATTCATTTCACGATTTTGATGTCGCCTCAGTGGACCGGCTGGAAACTTAATGAATTAAATCAGCTGGATCTGTCTGAGCTTGAAATGAAGCCCGTGAACGTTGCCGCGCCTTTTGATACCGACGCAAAGCAATCGCCCCCAAAACCAAGCTCGACACGAAAATAACTGGATGCCGGCGGAAGAGCACTCTTGCCGCCGCAAAAGCTCTTGGAGCCACCTGAGAAATCACAGCCGCTTGCAGTCCCGTGAGCGGCAGAGACGATGACGCTTCATTTTCCAAAACTTCTTCCATTGAAAACCTCCTCTGCATTTTTCAGTTTGCCCCCACCCCAAGAACCTGAACAGATGTCTTCCGCCACGGATTTTGAAATTTTCTGTCAAACTTCCAATCGAAAACCACCTCTTCGCTGTCTCATTTTGAGAAATGACAAAATTTCTTGGAACTAGACTCGACTGGCAAAAAGGCCCGCCGATAAGACCTATGTCAGATACGTGACAACCCAAGTGGAGGACAAGAATGTCAGACAAAACAGCAAAGCCAACAAAATCAGCTCCGGCACCAGAGAAACAAATGCCAGGCAAGGTCGTCGACCTGAATGCAAACAAGTGCACAGCCGAAGGCTGCAAAGCCAAGCCAGACAAAGCCGGCTTCTGCGGCGAACACTTTATGTGGTTCAAAGAAGGCTTGATCACTTTGGAAGGCCAAAAGGCGAAGGACTTTGATAAAAAGTACCACGCTTGGATGCGCCGAAAAGCTTCCTAATTTAAATTCCTAGTTCCTGTTCCTATCTCCGTAAAAACCCAAACGAAAAGTTTGGGTTTTTATTTTTGCGCGCACCCGCTTGCGCCAGACCCACGCTCGAGATATTTTCAATCCCATGAAAAAAGCCGTCCTCATAACAGGAGCCTCGTCCGGAATCGGTGCCGCCACCGCAGAATACTACGCCTCTCAGGGATACTTCGTTTATCTCCTGGGGCGAAACGAAGAGCGACTGCAAAACGTTGCAATGAAATGTAAAAACGGCGCCTCATTACTCAAGTGCGATCTCAACAACGACGCTCAAGTGGATAAATACACAAAGCATTTATTCGAACGCCCCGACACCAAACTGGAAGTGCTGGTCAACAATGCGGGAATTTTCGAAGGCCACTCGCCGCTCAACGACTCGATGGAAATTTGGCACCGCCAGTTCGATACGAACTTCTTCGGAAGCGTGAAACTAACGATGAAAGTTCTACCTCTGCTGGTGAAAGCGCAGGGCGCTTGGATTGTGAATGTGTCTTCAGGTCTGGGACTACGGCCGTCTCCTCAGTATGCCGCTTACTCGGCCGCGAAGGCCGCGATGGTGAGTTGGACGAAGTCTCTGGCGCAAGCCCTTGGAAAAGAACAGATTCGGGTCAATTGCATTGCTCCAGGTTTGGTCGATACACCGATTCATGGATACAAAGATGAAGCCGAGCGCGTAAAGATGATGGAGTCCATGAAACATTATCAACCACTGGGTCGAGTCGGCACATCGGAAGAAATCGCTCGTTCGATTTACTTCTTGGGATCGCCACAAAGCAACTGGACCACGGGTGCGGTTCTGGTTGTTGATGGTGGAATCAATCTGCCTTAATCACAGTCAAAATCTCTGGCGACAAATCGCACACATTGCGAAATGCCAGCGTAAAACTCGACTTCTTCCAGACCCAGGTCTGTCGCGGATTCTGGCCGATCCAGGTTCTAATAACCTATGGCCAACATCACAGCTCGTCTCTTCATTGCTGTCGCGCTTTTTTCAAGCCTCGCATGCTCGAAAGGCTTTCAATCTTCGGACGGCACCGATCTCTCCAGCGTGCGACAGGGAACTCCAGAAGACCCGCCGACAAATCAGCCTCCAACCACGGTTCCCACCATTCCCGTACCCGCCCCATTCGTTTTCGAAGCCTTGGCCTGGGAAGCTCCGAAACCAAATTCAAAACCTTGGAGCACTTACGTCTTTTCACTTCTGGAAACTGAGGCCAAAGATATCTTAAGTGCTGAAGACATGACGATTTTCTGCGCGAAGTATCCTAGCCTTTCTGACAAACAGAAAATCAATGTCGCCGGTCAATTGATTGCGGGAATTGTAAGATATGAAAGCAATTTCAATCCCCTGACCCGTTATCAGGAAACAACGATGGGGACCGATCCCATTACAGGCGAGCCCGTCTGGAGCGAAGGCTTGATGCAACTTTCCTATCAGGACATCCAAGGCTATCCGTTTTGCCAATTTGATTGGAATCAGGACAGTCAACTCTCCCCGACTGATCCACAGAAAACGATCCTAGATCCATTCAAGAACCTGTACTGTGGAATGCGTATCCTCGCCAGTCAGGTGAAACGAAAAGGCCGGATCGTGATCGACTCCGGCGCTTATTGGGCCGTCATCAAAGAAAACGGCCGATATGAAAAAATTGATGAAATCGCGGCAATCGTCAGTTCCCTGAATATCTGCCAGTAAAATCCAATTACTTCTTCTTTTTTGCTTTCGCTTTCGCAGGCACAGTCGTGGTTGTTGTCGACTCGGCAGTCGCCGGAGTTTCCGTCACAGCTGGTGCTGCCGCCGCATAGGTGTAAACCACATCCGCATCCAAATCCTTCCAAGAGTTTCCATCTTGGCGCTTTGGCGGAACTCGTCCGTTCAGCTCTAAAAGTTTGGAACCATCAGCCGCGTATTTGAAAATCAAAGGCTTCACAAGAGCTGCGATCAGGAAGCTTGAAGGCTTCATTTTGAGCACCAGCGCTGGCTGATCGCCGATTTTTTCTTCGCCGATTTTAAAAACTTCAAAACCAACGGTCTCTTGACGATCCCAAACACCGTAACGGAAATCCAACGTTTTTCCGCTCGCGATTTGATCCCAGTTGGCTTTTACAAATTTTTGGAAGGTCGCCGAGATCACAAAGGTCTTTCCAAGCTTTTCTTCTTTGGTTGAAGACTTTCCATCGACCGTTTTTGTGAAATAGGCTTTGCCGTCTTTTACTTCGATCAAACCTTTTTGGCCGGTTTGTTTTTGCTCGACTTCGTACCTGATCAACTCGGTCCCATTGGTCTCGGCCTTATCCTGAACCACGATGTTTCCATCCATGTCCTTATAGGTCGCCTGAGTTTCAGAGCCATCTGGCTTCAAGTCCTCGACCTGCAGGGTGTAGAGCTTTTTTTCACGATTTGAATTTTGCTCATACAAAATGCCTGAGTAGTTTGCTGCCATGGTGGCCTCAGTCAGCAGCAGACCAGCTACAATCGCAACCAGAGGCAGAAAAAGGGCTTTCCAGGTTCGGTTCATGGGGACTCCTTTGCACTTTGTCAAAATATGGTTTAAACAAAAGACCATGCAATCAAAGAAGCCGCCCGAGGGTCAATCAAATTCAGAATTGGTGCGTCTCTCAAAACTGATGACGGAACGAGGCA
>CBIHPB010000028.1:0-17697 GCA_966211485.1 uncultured Bdellovibrio sp. | reverse complement strand
TTGGCTTTCGGTAATTCGGCCGGTGCTATCGGTTATCGTAAGTTCCCAAATCCTCGCTTCAACGCGGAACGCTGGGCAAAAATCGGCGGCTGGGAAGGTTTTGAAAAACGTATGACAGAGACTGAGATCGATGCGTCGATCGAACCTCCGTTCCGCGTCGGTAAAGCCTGCGCCTCTTGCCACGCTTCTTTCGATGCGTTGAATCCGCCGAAAGATGTGAACAACCCAACTTGGAAGAACATCAAAGCTGAAACTGGTAACCAGTACATCAATATTTCAGCTGTCTTGGGTTCGGGTGCAAAACACAACTCGATTGAATATCAAATGTTCGTTCACTCGCGCGCCGGTGCGGTTGATACCTCAGCCGTTCCAATGGACTTTGTCAGCAACCCTGGAACGATCAATGCTTTGATCAACATTCCTCAGCGTCCACAGTTCGACGAAATCGTCGATCGTTGGGTGCAGTTGCCAGAAGCTTCTGGCGGTCCTTCAACTTGCGTCGAAGGCCCAACTTGCCAATTGATCAAGTATCCGCCATCGGCTCAATATCCTCAGGGTGGCGTTCGTTACTGGCAATTCCAGAAGAACAAGAAAATGAAAGTCCTGCACATCCTGAAAGGTGCCGAGGACTCGGTCGGTGCCGATCTGGCAGCGCAACGGGTTTTCGTCAACATCGGTATGTGTGCCGAGCAATGCTGGGTGAACCACTTCTCGAATATGCGTGAACTGGATAAAGCACAGCGCGGTTTCCAACAGACTCCGTTCGATACAATGCAGTGCCGACGTGACTGCCCAAGCTTCCGTGCCAACGAAGACCGTATCTTTGACGTCTTCGACTATATCTTGTCTCGTCGTCCGACAGACTTGAAAGATGCAATGGAAGAGACACGCAAAGAAAAGACTCCACAAGAACGCCAAGAGAAATTGGCTGAAGTCCTGGATCAACGTTATGGTGGTCAAGGACTGGTTGGTAAAGGAAGAGACATCTTCGCTCAGAAATGCGCGACTTGCCATTCTTCACAAAATGCCAACAAAGCGGACCTTTCAAACGACAACGGTTCATTTGAGACGACAAACTTCTTTGCAACCAAAACATTGCCAAGCGGTGAGATCATCCGCGCGGACTGGATGGGTAACGATAAGTCGACTTCGGTGGAATTCATCGGGACTTATAAATGCCGTGCTCTGCACAGCAACCACGTGAAAGACCACGTTTGGGAAGAGTTCGGATCGGTTTCAAACAAGACTCGTCCTCAGACAACAACCGGAATTCGCGGTTCGCCTGTGACAGACGGTCGCGGTTATTACCGAAACATCTCTTTGTTGAACGCTTGGGCGCATGCTCCGTTCTTGCACAACAACTCGGTTGGTTTCGAGATGTGCGGTGCTGAAAGCAATAAGGACTACGATGTTTGGAGAACAACAGTGAAAGGCAAGCAGTTGGGTTCAGACCGCAACCGCTGCGATATCACTTATGACAACAACATCGCCTCTGTCGAGACTCGTCTGAAGATGTTCGACAAAGCGGTTGATCAGCTTCTGACTCCGGCAAAAGATCGTATCGGTAAGAAAGCTCTGACCGATGAAGCGATCCGCATGCCACTGGGTATGAGCTTGAATATCAACAAGACGGCCGAGCCAATGTTTGTTGAATTCCCTGCCGGCATCTCTGTGACGCTGTTGGGAAGCTTCGATATCAAAGGTTTCGCTTCGGATATGACCGAGGCCGTGCCTCCATATCAGAAGTACCTGGCTGAATACGCTGCCTTGGTCAAAGCAAAGCAGCCTCAGGACAAAGCCTTCGCATCTGCTTACTCGAAGTATCAAGCTCACTGGACGAAAAAGTACCCAGGTAAGACTGGAGAAATTTTGGCCGACACGACTTTGAAAACTTTCGAAACTTTCCGTGGAATGATGAACATGGATTATAAGAAGAAGACGAAAGAGTACATGGATCAGATGGCGAAAGGTGAAAACCAACGCGCTAAACTGTATCTGCAGTACTACTCGAACTGCGATGCGGATCAAGAAGATGGCGGTCACGAGATCGGCACTCAAGATCTTTCACCTGAAGATAAGAAGGCTCTGAAAGCTTTCTTGGCGACACTGTAATAAGGGGAATAGAAGATGAAATACATTATTTCAACATTGGTTATTCTCGCTGGTTCGATGTCGTTCGCATCGTTCGGCAGATACGAGAATTATGAGACCTACACGGTTCAAATGAAGGGCGGCCCGGTCCGCTTCTGGAAATTGCCTGGCCAAACGCGCGAGCAGTTCAGCAAAGGCAACTTCCGCCAGAAGCCAGATCAGGCTTACTTGCAATACAAACTGCCACTGACAGCAGCGGAAAGAAGAGCGATCACGCCTGAAGACATCAAAAAGATGACTCAGGAAGAAATCGATCAGCTGTACATCCGATTAGAGTCAGGCCCAATCACACCGGGAAGCTACAACGGCTCGATCGTGATGAATGCCGAGATGATCGGTGCGGTCCGCGGTGAGATTTACTCAAAAATCGCCGGCGAGCATCCAAACATCGGCACGTTTGTACAAAAGCTTTGCGGAGCGAAAGACCCTGTCGAGTGCATCGGCGAGTACATCTGGCGCGGAAAGCGCATCTATCCGATGAACAGCGAAGGCGAATACATGTTGCGAAATGCGATCAAGACAACAGTTGCTGACAGCCTTCACTTGGCGTTGGCTCCGGTTGGCGAGTCGATTTCAGCGGGATGGAATAGCGTTCTGGATCGTATGGGAATCGGTAACGAACTTTCTTCTCCAAAAGAGCCGTTCAAATTGTTGGGCGGACAAGAAGAGACGTTCTCGATGCTTTTCCCAGCTCACGTCTACTGCGGTCAAAGCCTGTTTGACCATCGTCGTGAATCCATCATCATCGACTATTCATGGGGTATCGACTTCGGTCGCTTCGTGAAAAACATCGATATCTTGGCGGGTTCAGGCTACTTGGATATCCGTGACGAAGTTCGTATGATCCGCCCAGGTCTGTATCTGGGGCGTGCGTACACGAACAAGATCTTCTTGTTGAACTTTGTTTTGAATAATTCCGATCCTCAAGTCGCTGCTGCCGGAGTTGCTACAAATTCATGTTTCGATGGACGAACAACTCGATAATTCGAGGACTTAGTATCATGGGCCTCTCCTTCGCGGGGGGGCTCTGGATTGCAAATATCGGGACCCCTGCCGTCTCATCGGTTGCGATGTTAGACGGACAGAGAAAACCAGCCGGAACCTCCATCACCGATTTTTCTCCAGATCAAATTGCCAAGGCCGAATTTTCGGTTTCGCCTTTGGATTTTCCGAATTCGGATCCAGGTGAAGGCAATGGCCGCTCTTATTTCGATGCGGTCTTCTCAAAAGTCGTCAACGGCAAACGCGTTTACGATGTTCCATTTCCATTTCAGAAAACTTTGGACCGAATCAACCAGTACATGGGCTATTCGGGTAATGGCAAAGACAATGCCTTCAAGGTGGTTCTTTTCCCGATGGGTCGCTCGCTTCAGCGAAACGCGGCTCAGCCGGATCCGAATCACGTCAATATAGATCTCTATTTCCGCTTTCCACGGGTTGTGGCCGGAGTCGATCAAGAACCCAAGAACCCAACCAATCCTTTGGCTTTGAATCTCAAAGGGCGCCTGTTCGTCGGATTTCACGAACGATCCAAGGTCATCGAAGCTATTTCATACAATGATGAAGCCGGTCGCTATGAATACCAGGTGATTCGGGATTATGAAGCGGGCAAAACTCCGAAGGTCGTTTACGAAGACCGACAAAAATGTC
This sequence comes from uncultured Bdellovibrio sp., assembly GCA_966211485.1. Taxonomy (GTDB): domain Bacteria; phylum Bdellovibrionota; class Bdellovibrionia; order Bdellovibrionales; family Bdellovibrionaceae; genus 21-14-0-10-47-8. Next base: position 13,896 of record CBIHPB010000028.1, on the reverse strand, counting down.
TGGGCTGCCATCAGAACCAAACGCCGATTTTTTCCGAGCCTCCTTGGAACGAATCCAATGCTCATCTGCCGATTTTTTCCGTGGTCGAAAGACAAATGGGAAGTGCGTTTGGGGATAAGGCCTGCGATAACAGCCGGACTCAGCCTTATTGTTTCACAGGCAATGGATCGGATCGAAAGTATTTCTATTACGGAGCGCCGACCAAGGTGGATCAGGCCGATCCTTACGCGCTGGATACTTTAACCGATATCGCGAACTTCTATCACGCCTACCACAAAATGTGGCAGACGGTTTGTCAGACGGCGGACTGCCGGGAAAAAACAGTGATGGCGGTTCTGACCAATGTTTTGAATGGCCGCCAAGGTGTGTATATGTCGGCAGCTCAGCGAGATGCTTACCTAATGGCCTTTGAAAACGCTTACAAAACCAGATTTCCATATGGAATGAAAATTCCAAGCCCGAATCTTCCCAATCGCGAGCCGCTGACCGATCCAGTAAAGCCGACGGCCTAAAAAGAAGCCAGTCTGAAAAATATCGACGGGAAGATTCATGCAGGATTTCAGGATTTGATCTCGACTTCGTCAGTGGCGGGGCGCCTTGAACCCTTGATGGCTCGTGCGCCGATTGAACTTTATGATTCGTCTTTTCCGACCGAGATCAACACCAACAAATTGATCGAAGGTTTTTCGGATTTCTTCACGGCGCAGGATGCTCGCGTGTTGGATGCCTGGCTGATCAAATCCAACAACAAAGCTAAGACCATCAAACTTGAAACCGATTGCAATGTCTCGCAAAGCGCGATGCCGGACAGTGTGAAAATTCGTGTGAGCTGCGAAAAATTTGAAAAGACCGGACTGTTCATGGAAAACGCCACCATTCAGGTGCGCAACAGCGATAAACAAGTGCAACTGGGTCAGATCGACAATCTCTATCTCTACGGAGCAAGCCCGAACTGCAGCGTTCAGGCCATTCAAACTGCTGAAAATCGGGCCAACGGTTCGGCTTGTCCTGCCATCGAGCAAGCGCAAGCGGCGGGAAGTCTCAATGGAGATATCCTCACCTTGCAGCCTTATAATGTGCATTCGGGTGTTAGTGCCCGATTGATTGATGGCCGGTTGGTGGCTCGGATGCAAATCAACCTGACCACCAAGAAAATGGAAGTTTTGATTTCGGATGACATCGCTTTGCTGACCAAGCTGGTGAAATTCCCAGAGACCATGAACTTCAATCGCAAGTTTGTCATGAAGTCGATCGCCGCAGGTCTTGGTATCAACGTCGAAGATTCCGAAGCCTTGCTTCCGACTTTGGAAAAAAATGTGGAAGACGATGAATTCACCGCCGAGCAAATCTTGGCGACTTACAAAAATCCGGTGAACGCCTTCTATCACAGCTGTGGCAAGTGCCATTACAACAACGAAAACGTTCCGCCGGCATTCCTTGGAAATAAAAGTGTCGCGGCCAGCCTGATGAATCGCTGTCAGCGCATTGAAATGTGTGCTCCGCGAATGCTCTATCGCCTGAAGATGCGAAACTGTGCGCCGGCTGATATCGCAAAATTTCAAAAAATCCCGATGCCTCCGCCTTATTTCTTCCCGGTCGTGAAGGTGGCAGATCAGGATTGGCAGTCGAAGGTGGCTCCGCAAGTGATTCAGTTTGCAACCAAGCTGATCAAGGTACCGGAAGTCGTCGCTTACATGGTTTCACAAGGTGTTCCGCAGACTGTGGCTCAAACGACCATCAATCAACTGACGACAGCTGATTGCCCGAATGTGGATTACAAACAGTACGAGAATTTGCCGAAATGCGATTTTGCACAGCTGAAGCAGAATTCCAGCTGCGGTAGTCTTATGTCTGCTTTCGGAGATAATTGATCAGACCGAAATAAGTCGGGATAAAGAACACACCCAAGCCCAACAATGTGTAGAAGATCTCGGCCGAGAAAAAGGCCGTGATTGGATATTCAACCCCTGTGTGCCACTCTTCACCGATGCCGGCGTAGAAGAAGCGCTTGTAACCGGTTCCATCCCAGCCGAAAACCAGGATGAACAACATCGCCAGGTGTGACCAAACAGTCTGCCAGATGGCGGCCTTTTGGTTGCCTTTGCGGATGAAATAATAAGTGATGTAAAAACCTAAGATTCCTTGCGTAATGTTGGTCACCGAAAACAGGCAGACCAACCAAGTCGGAATCGAGGCATGGTTGCGGGCCACGAACATGGTTTCCCAGCCCGGGTTGTTCCACAAAAGATAGATTCCAGATGGCGCGAAAATGATTGCGGTCCATAGTAAAGCCAGCGTGAAAGCTGGATTTTTCCAAAAGCTGGATTCCTTTTTCAGCACCTTGGTGGCGGCCAAAGCCAATCCTGCGTTCAACCCATAGGACCAAAAGACGTCGACTTGAACCATTTGAAATACCTCCGGAATCTGCGTTTTCAATTGGATTTGCACCGATTTTCCGGACTGGGTCAAGCGCTTTCCAGGGACCGTGAATGTAAAATCCCTCTGTCAGAAAACTAACAGGTTCTATTTCGAGCGCCTCCATTTAGGATCCTGCGCACGGGGAAAAGAAATGGGGTACTGGGTGGGTTCAATGAAGTGGGTGGGGTTTATCCTCTTAGTGTTCGGGGTAACTTTCCAACAATTCGCACATGCCGAGGCGCTGACGCCAGAAGAGGCGATGGCCAAAAACTATCTGATCGATGCGGTCAATACGATCAATCGTTTGCAGCTGCAGAAAAACACCTCTTATGAAGTGAACAAGGTCACGGTCGCCGATGACTGTGTCTCTTTCATGGATAAAAGCGAAGTTTTAGGTTCCAACGGTCAAGACATCTACAATAAATTTATCAAATACCAAGATCTTCTTCCGAATATGGTCGAAGGTGGCTCCGTTCAAAAGGACTGCAATCGTTACTCGGACATGCAGATCGAAGAGAAAAGCTTGGTTTGGGTTGTGATCATGACCATGGTGGCCCACTTTGAAAGTTCATGCCGAATCGGCGCTGAGCGCGAAGGGCCTAACGGAACAGCTGCGGGTTACTATCAACTGCATCGGGATAAAGAATCCATGTACGACGGCAAGGATTTGGATCTGTGTAAAAACGGAGCCAGCCGAAAAGCCGCGAACAGCAATACCTGCGCCTTGGGAATCATGGAATATCAGTTTGAAAAACAGGACAACAAGCTTTTCAGTTCAAAATCTTACTGGGATGTCCTGCGACCAAACGGTGAAGCCAAAAAAGTTGGCCTGATCCGCAAAGCCATTAACAACATGAGCCTTTGCGCTCCGACAGCGATCTAACTTAGTTGTTCGAGCGCTTTTGAGCGTAGACCAAAAGTTCTTTGCCGTTACGCCGCTCGATCGACTGGTGCCAACGGCCCCAGAACACAAATTGGAAGTATTTTTTCAAACGTTCGCGCAGCTCCCACTCGCTGCCACCGAAAGGCGGATCAATCCGCCTTTCCATCGCAAAGAAAACTCCGAATAAAAATCCACCCGGAATCAACAGTCGCAGCCACAGCTGAACCAGATCGTTTCGTTTGGCTGGATTGATCGCGCAGTAGCAGGTGTGCTCGAAGATCACGTCATAGGTGCCGTCGTGTTCGCGGCCGAGCTTAAACAGATCGCTTTCAATCCAGGTGATGTTGGTCATATGACCGTACTTGGCTTTTCCGCGCGCGATGGCTTCAGGGGAAATATCGACCGCCGTCACCACATGACCTTGGCTGGCGAAGTGGGCGGCGTCGTTGCCGCTTCCGCAACCCAAAATCAAAATTCGAGATTTCGGAAGTTTCAATCGTGGCAGCATATCGACCAGGGCGGGTGCTGGCTGATTCAATTCCCAGCGAGGCTCTTCCGTTTGGTAAATCTGCGACCAGTATTTTTCCGTGTGCACGTCGGGACGAGCTTGAAACCAACCCGGAACCGCGATCGTTTTCCCGTCAATGGTGATCGAGTCGTCGTCGAATTCGTCCACAAGGTTGAAAAACTCGGCCTGTGCTTTTCGCGACAACACGAAGGGAATTCCGCTCAGTGTGAGACCATGAAAGCGATCCCACTCGTCAACCGAAATGCTGGCTGGATCAAATGGCATTTCCAAACCGTAGGGCAGAAGAATCCGCCAACCGGCTTCCAGTTTTAAAACCTGTGCGGCCACGAAAGGCTCGTCGAATGGTTCGACAAGAGCTTCAGTTCCTTGCAGAGAAGTTTGGAAGGCTCCGTTTTCAGCGACTTTGAGATTTCTTAAAAGTTCCGCGCCGGCGTTGGCATCGGTGACCCGGACTTCGCCGAAAAGAGGATAGCCCTCTTCATCGATGGCGATATATTTGTCCGGGAGGCTCATTAGTGGTGCTCTTCAGATTTCGGTGCTTCTGAACCTTCAGCAGGTTGAGTGGTCGACTCTTCAGTTGATTTCGATGAACCCGTGACGATTTCAGCGTCGTCGAATTGGATGGCGTCGCTGGAGGTGTGCACTTTGCTTAGCACCCAGTGGTCTTCGCCTTCAGATGTTGGGCTTTGTCTTTCCAACATGCCTTCGCCGTGGATTTCAGAGGTGACCAGGCCTGCTTCGCCTTGATCTTTGAACGAGTAAATGAAGAAAGCTTTCACCTTATCGGCCGATTGAACTTCGGTCCAAATTTTCTGGATCACAATGTCAGAAGCGCTGGGGCGCTTGGTTTTGATGGTGTCACTGATCAAGGTTGCCAGCTTCTCTTGGATGCCGGAATGCGTCTCGAAGCTGATATCAGATTGTGTGTGAACTAGATTCCAGGTCCAAACCAAGGCAAGTGTGAACAAAACTAAGCTGACGTATTTCATGTTTATCCTTTGCGCACAGACTTGAATTCGAGAGCAACCTAAGCTTAGCTCTCTAATCATGACATTGCGTGATTTTCAACGGGACTTCAATAAGAACTTAAAACACCAAGTTAGCAACAAGATCAATAAGATAACGGATCTTGTAGAGAGCGTTGTAACGGACGTGGCCGACCAGGTGACCTCGCCTCGAACGAAGAAGGTCTTAAACTCTGCGTTAGATATGATTCGCCCGCATTTTTTGAGCCTGGGCGCGCGCATTTCCATTCTTTCAACTTCAAAGATCGAACTGACCTTGCCTCGCAAAGTGCGAAACTTGGACGAGCACGGCCAGATTCTGCCCGGCGTGCAGGTTTCGGCGGCAGTTGAAGCTTTCCGGCTTTTGTGGAAAAGAAATGCCCCTGAAGGTGATTTGCAAATCGTGATCAAGAATGTGCAGGCCCGGTTCCTGAAGTTTTCCAAGGACGATCTCAAAGTCCGCGGTGAACTGGGGGACATTGCCCGCGAAGCCCGTTGGGCCGAGCTTGAAAAAAACAAGCGCAGCCAGCACCAGATGAGCCTGTATCTGTTCGACAGTCAGGATCAGATCTGCACCGAAGTGGAAATCGAATGTGAACTGCTGTTCAAAGAACTGCTAGAATGGAAATGATATCATGTCCGTGATCCAATCCGAGTTCGACCTGAACTCGCGTGAATTTCAAGAAAACCGCGAAGCCATGCAAGGCTTTATGTCAGAGTGGAAAAAGCGCATCGACCAAGTGAAATTGGGCGGCGGCAAAGAAGCTTTGGAAAAACACAAATCCCGCGGCAAGCTCACGGCGCGCGAGCGCATCGAAGCGATGCTGGATGCGGGAACTTCGTTCTTGGAATTTTCAACATTGGCTGCGTGGGAGATGTACGACAATCAAGCTCCAGCAGCTGGCGTGATCACCGGAATCGGTGTCGTCTCTGGAACTGAATGCGTGATCGTCGCCAACGATGCCACTGTTAAAGGCGGAACCTATTTCCCGATGACAGTGAAAAAGCATTTGCGCGCGCAAGAGATCGCCTATGAAAACGGTCTTCCTTGCATTTACCTCGTCGATAGCGGCGGCGCTTTCTTGCCCATGCAAGCGGATGTTTTTCCGGATCGCGATCACTTTGGACGCATTTTCTACAATCAAGCTCGAATGTCAGCTGCGGGGATTCCACAGATCTCTGTTGTCATGGGTTCGTGCACAGCGGGTGGCGCTTACGTTCCGGCGATGAGTGATGAAAACGTGATCGTCAAAGACAACGGCACGATCTTCTTGGGTGGTCCACCGCTTGTGAAGGCTGCAACCGGTGAAGAAGTTTCCGCTCAGGATTTGGGTGGAGCGGCCGTTCACTGCGAAATTTCCGGTGTGACCGATCACTTTGCTGAAAATGACGATCACGCGATTGAAATTTTGAAAAGCATCGTCTCTCACCTGAACAAGCGTCGTGTTGTGGCGATGAAGACCCAAACTGTCGAAGAGCCCATCTACGACGCCAAAGAAATCTACGGCATCATCTCAAAAGATCCGCGCGTTCCTTACGACGTTCGTGAGATCATTGCCCGCATCGTGGATGGCAGTAAGTTCCATGAATTCAAACACAACTACGGCCGCACATTGGTGACGGGCTTTGCGCATATTTGGGGAATGCCAGTTGGAATTATCGCCAACAACGGTGTTCTATTCAGTGAATCCGCATTGAAGGCCGCGCACTTTATCGAACTCTGCGAACAGCGCCAGATTCCTTTGATCTTCCTGCAAAATATCACTGGCTTTATGGTCGGACAAAAATACGAAAACGAAGGCATCGCTAAGCACGGGGCGAAAATGGTCATGGCTGTCTCGAATGCTCGTGTACCAAAATTCACGGTTGTGATCGGTGGCTCTTACGGTGCGGGTAACTACGGAATGTGCGGACGCGCTTTCCAACCGCGCCAGCTTTGGATGTGGCCGAACGCTCGCATTTCCGTCATGGGTGGCGAGCAAGCGGCCAATGTTTTGCTGACGGTGAAAATGGATCAGCTGGCCGCCAAGGGTGAAAAGATGTCGCCGGATGCTCAGACTGAATTCAAACGTCCGACTTTGGAAAAATACGATAAAGAAAGTTCCGCCTATTATTCCAGTGCGCGCATTTGGGATGATGGCATTATCGATCCGGCCGACACACGCCGGGTTTTGGCTTTGGGAATCGCCGCCAGTCTGAATAAAGACTGGGGACCGGCCACCCAGGGCGTCTTCCGAATGTAGAAAGCGTGATGATTTATGTTGAAAGTAACGGAAGAAAAAAATATCGCGCTGGTGTCTCTCAATCGTCCCGATCTTCGGAACGCCTTTGATCCAGCCTTGATTCAAAAACTGACGGAAACATTCCGCTCGTTGGCTGCGCGCGAAGATTTGCGCGCCATCGTTCTTTCAGGCGAAGGAAAAGTTTTCTGCGCCGGTGCAGATCTGAATTGGATGAAGAGCATGGCCAATTACACTCTTCAAGAAAACGAACAGGATTCGCAGAAGTTGTTTGAAATGTTCGAAAGTATTTACAACTGCCCAATGCCAGTCATCGGTTTGGTTCACGGTGCTGCTTTTGGTGGTGCGCTTGGTTTGATGGCTGTCTGTGATTACGTGATCGCCGAAGAAAATACCAAGCTTTGCTTTTCGGAAGTGAAAATCGGAATTGCACCTGCGGTGATTGCAGGCTTTATCTTGCAAAAAGTCAGTTCTGGAGCTGTATCTCATTTGATGATCTCGGGAAAAGTTTTTGATCCCAAACAAGTTTTGGGATCGGGCTTGGTTCACGAAGTAGTGGCCGAAGCTCATCTCGCTGAAGCTTTGTCGAAAGCCGTTCGCCTGTTTCAAGAATCTGGCCCCGAGGCCGTTCGCGAAACTAAAAAACTTCTGCGACGTCTGCCGAATCTGAATTGGAATGAAACCAAAAAAACCACTTGCGAGCTGATTGCTCAACGTCGAGTCAGCAGCGAAGGACAAGAGGGGCTGAAAAGCTTCTTGGAAAAACGTGAACCCAGCTGGAAGGTGAATCCATGAAGCCGATCAAACGAATCGCCATCGCCAATCGGGGCGAAGTCGCTGTCCGCATTATCCGTGCTTGTGAAGAGCTGGGAATCGAGACCGTGCTTTTGCATTCGGAAGCCGACGTGCAAACCCGCGCTTACCGAATGGCCGGAAAGAAAATCTGTATTGGTCCTGCACCAACGGCGGAAAGTTATTTGAATATTGAAGCCAACATCAATGGCGCTGTCGCCGGTGGAGCCGATGCGGTCCATCCTGGATTTGGTTTTTTGTCTGAGAATGCGGATTTTGCTGAAGCCTGCGAAAAAGCGGGATTGATCTTTATCGGTCCGTCGCCAAAGGCGACTCGCACGCTTGGTGATAAAGTCAGCTGTAAAGAACTCGCGAAAAAATTGGAACTACCCTTGGTCCCCGGATACGAGGGCGAAAATCAATCGATCGACTTCTTGGTTCAAGAGGCTGCAAAGATTGGATTCCCTGTTATCGTGAAAGCCGCTGCTGGTGGTGGCGGTCGCGGGATGAAAGTTCTTCGCAACACCGAAGAAGCGCGCGAGCTGATTGAATCTGCTCAGCGCGAAGCTCAATCCGCTTTCGGTTCGCCGAAAGTTTTCTTAGAAAAATACCTCGATCGCGCCAAGCATATTGAATTTCAAATTTTCGGTGATGCTTCTGGCCGCGTGATTCATTTGTTGGACCGCGAATGCTCGGTCCAGCGCCGTCATCAAAAAATTATCGAAGAAGCCGTGTCTCCATCGCTGACTCCGGATTTGCGCCGCAAAATGGGCGAAGCCGCAATCTTGATCGCGTCGAAGGCCGGGTACAAAGGTGCCGGTACAGTTGAGTTCCTTTTGCAAGATGGACAGTTTTATCTTTTAGAAGTGAACACACGTTTGCAGGTCGAGCATCCGGTCACCGAAATGGTGATGGGTGTAGATCTTGTGAAAGCACAGATTTTGACTGCGAAGGGTGAACCCGTTTTCCCTGACAATCAGGTGATTGCTCAGCGTGGACATTCGATCGAATGCCGAATTTATGCTGAAAATCCATTTATGGGTGGTGTTCCTTCGACGGGATTGCTGGGTAAAGTCGAGTGGCCCGAGGGCCCAGGCCGTCGTTTCGAGTACGGCTTTGAAGATGGCGACGAAATTACGCCGTTTTACGATCCGATGATCGCCAAAGTGATCGTTTGGGACGAAAGCCGCCCTCGTGCGATCCAAAAAATGATTCAGGTCCTAAAGGAATCGATTGTTTTCGGAGTTTACACAAATATTCCATATTTGATTGAGATACTCAGTCATCCCGAGTTCGTAAATGGCACAATGACGACCCGGTTTATCGAAAAGAATTTTTCGGAGGCATTGAAAGCTCCCGAGATGACGGCCGAGGAAAAGGAATTTGCCATGAATGCCTGGAAACAAACGGTGCCCAAGGTTTCCGAATCTGGCCTCCCGAATTTCAATTCTCCGTGGCAATCTTTCTGGAGAGGTGTGTAAATGAAAAACACAGCTCAAATGGTCAAAGGCCAATTGTGGGTTCATTTTGGTGGCCGAACTTTCGTCTACGAAAATCCGGCTCAGAAAAAATTCGGCAAAAAGGGCGCAGGCAAAGCCAAGTCTGGCGATTTGCTGGCCCCAATGCCGGGCAAGGTGACCAAGCTTTTGAAAAAGGTCGGCGACAAGGTCGCAGCTGGTGATGTGGTGCTGGTGATGGAAGCCATGAAGATGGAATACACTCTGAAGGCCGATATCGCAGGCGAAGTCACCAGTGTCGGCTGCAAGGTCGGCGACCAAGTGGCGCTTGGCAAAATGTTGGCGCAAATTAAAGAGGACGCATGAGTTTGAAAGTTCAAATCGTGGAAATGGGATTGCGGGACGGTCTTCAGAACGAAAAGACCACCGTTTCCGTTGAAACACGGATTGAGCTGGCTCGCCGTCTGGCCCAAGCGGGTGTGAAACGCATTGAACTGGGCGCCTTCGTTCGCGCCGATAAAATTCCGCAGATGGCGGGATCCAAAGAAGTCATCCAAGGCGCGATGAAACTGCAAAGCGAAAAACAAATCGGTAAAGACGTCAGCTTTTCGGCCTTGGTGCCGAACGAGCGCGGAATGCAAGATGCTTTGCAAACAGGCGTGAAAGAAATTGCGATCTTCGCCTCAGCGACGGAATCTTTCTCGCAGGCGAATATCAACTGCTCGATCGAAGAAAGCTTCGAGCGCTTTAAGCCCGTAATGGCATTGGCCAAGAAAAACAAAATCAAAGTCCGCGGTTATCTGTCAGTCTGTTTCGGATGTCCCTATGAGGGGAAGGTGCCGGAAAAGAAAGTGATCGAGCTCGCGGTTCGCTTGCACAAGATGGGATGTTTTGAAATTTCCATCGGTGACACCATTGGCGTTGCCGATCCCAAGCAAGTCGAAAGCATGTTCAAGAAACTCAAAGCAAAAATTCCGGTGAAAAAATTGGCGGGACATTTCCACGATACGCGGGGAACTGCGGTCGCGAATATTCTGCGCGCTTATGAAGTGGGCGTGCGGGTTTTTGACTCAAGCCTGGGGGGATTGGGCGGATGTCCTTACGCTCCCGGAAGCGCTGGCAATGTGGCGACAGAAGACGTCGTCTACATGTTCGAGCGCATGAATGTAAAGACCGGTCTGAAACTTGATGTCTACATCGAGACAGACCGTTGGATGGCTTCTCAAATGAAAAAAGAGCTTTCATCGAAGGTCGCTAAAGCGGGGTTGCCCAAAACAACACCCAAAGAAGGGAAACCGCAAGCGTCCTGACGACAGTTTGAAAAGCTCAAGGAGTTCATATGCGTGTATCGGATATCTCAATTCGCAACCCGGTGTTCGCTTGGATGCTCATGGCGGCCTTGATTATCTTCGGTGCGATTTCATTTTCGCGCATGGGGGTCAGTCAGTTGCCGGATGTCGACTTCCCGGTCGTCAGCGTGTCAGTCACCCTCGAGGGCGCAGCCCCGGAAATCATGGAAACAACGGTCGTTGATCCGCTGGAAGATTCGCTTTCCACCGTCGAAGGCATTCGCAGCATCACTTCGACCAGCAAAACAGGCAGTGCCAATATCAGTGTCGAGTTCGAACTGGGCCGCGATATCAATGTCGCTCTTCAAGAAGTTCAAACCAAGGTCGCGCAAGCGCAGCGACGACTGCCAGCCGATGTCGAGCCTCCGACGATTTCAAAAACCAATCCGGATGATCAGCCGATCATGTGGCTGGGTCTGACCTACGAAAAAGACGATCTCGAGTTCATGAACAAATACGCGCGCGACGTGCTGAAGGACCGCTTCACCACCGTTCCAGGCGTGGGCGAAGTGAATCTGGGTGGTTACACCGATCCGGCTTTGCGAGTGTGGGTGAAACCCGAAGCGCTGACCAAGTATAATATTTCGGTTAACGACATCATCGATGCGATTAAGAACGAGCACGCCGAAATGCCGGGTGGCTTTGTCGAAACCAAGGACAAAAACTTCAACGTGCGCACCATGGGCGAAGCCAAGTCCGTTGAAGAATTTAAAAACATCGTAATCAGCAAGCGTGCCGGCCAAAGCATCGCTGATCCATCCAATATGGTGAAGCTGGGACAGGTCGCCAGCGTGCAAGAGGGCCTGGATGAAGTTCGCCGCCTTTCGCGTCTGAATAAAAAGCCCGCGATTGGATTGGGAATCAAAAAACAGCGCGGATCCAACGCAGTTGCCGTCGCGCGCGCAGTGAAAGAGCGCGTGAAAGAACTGAACGCCACCTTGCCTCCGGGAATGGAAATCACCATCAACTCGGACAGCACCGTTTTCATCGAGCAATCAGTGGATGCCTTGACTCATCACTTGATGTTGGCAGTTTTGCTGACGTCCTTGGTGTGTTGGATGTTCCTGGGAAGTTTTTCGGCGACCTTCAACGTGTTGTTGTCGATTCCAACCTCGATTATGGGAGCCTTTATCGGTCTCTACTTCTTGGGATTCACACTGAATACCTTCACGCTTCTGGGATTGACCTTGGCAATCGGTATCGTTGTCGACGATGCGATCATGGTTTTGGAAAATATCTTCCGCTACAACGAAAAGGGCCGCGGACAAATTGCATCCGCGATCTTGGGTGCGCGCGAAATCGCATTCGCGGCGATGGCGGCCAGTGTGGCGGTGATCGCGATCTTCCTGCCAGTCGCCTTCATGAAGGGCATCATCGGAAAATTCTTTCTGCAATTCGGTGTGACGATTTCCTTTGCGGTCCTATTGTCCTTGATCGAATCGCTGACGATCACGCCCATGCGCTGTGCAACCTTCGTCCACATGAGCGAGCGCACAACCAAGCTTGGTAAAGCATTCGAAAACGGAATGCACCGCCTGCGCGGATTTTACGAGCGCACGTTGGTTTGGTCGCTCAGCCACAAATGGAAAATCGTGGTGATCTCGATTGCGTTCGTGGCTGGATCCTTTGCGATCTTACAGGCCCTGCGAAAAGAAATGGTTCCATTGCAAGATCAGTCGATGTTTATCGCCCGTTTTCAGACTCCGGTGGGAAGTTCTTTGGCTTTGACCGATCAGAAAATGAAAGAGGTCGAAGCGTGGTTCCTGGATCAGCCTGAAATTGACCGCGTGTATGCGGCCTTGGGTGGATTTTCCGGCAGTGGCAGCGATTCCAACACCGGAATGATGTTTGTCACCATGAAGCCCAAAGAAGATCGCAAGATTTCGCAGCAGGATTTCATGGACAAAGCCCGTAACGAACTTCGCAAAATCAAACCGGCCAAGGTGACTATGCAGGATCTTTCGATGCGGGGATTCGGCGGTGGCGGCCGCGGATTTGCGGTCGAGTTCCGCGTCTCTGGACCGGACTGGGACAAGTTGGCCGAGCAATCTGAAAAACTGATGGAGGCGATGCGCGAATCGGGCCTGATGGTCGATGTGGATTCCAACTATCTTCTGGGAATGCCGGAGATCCAAATTGTACCTGACCGTGTGCAAGCGGCCTTACATGGCATCAGTGTCGCATCGATCGGAACGACGGTGAATGCGCTGATCGGCGGGGTCAAAGCCGGACAGTATCCAAAAGAGGGACATCGTTACGACATTCGCGTGAAGATCGACAAAAATCAGGATCAAGTCGGTGAAATCAAAAATCTTCTGATTGGCAATGCTCGAGCCAATTTGATCCCGATCACCAAGGTGACCAAGCTGGAAAATAAATCCAGTCTGCAGTCCGTTTCACGGGTCGATCGTCAGCGCGCGATCTCGGTCTACGCGAACCTAAAACCGAAGGTCTCTCAGCAAGCGGCCTTGGATTTTATTTTCGCCAAATCAAAGGAAATTTTGGAACCGAACTACTATGTCGAGCAAACCGGAAGCTCGAAAACGTTCCAAGAATCTTTCCAAAGTTTGATCTTTGCGCTGATCTTAGGATTTATCGTTGCCTACATGGTTCTGGCCGCGCAGTTTAATTCTTACCTCGATCCAATGGCGATCCTGATGGCACTGCCGTTCAGCTTTAGCGGAGCCTTCTTCGCTCTGTATTTTACGGGCCAATCGATCAATATCTACTCGATGATCGGTATCTTGCTGTTGATGGGAATCGTAAAAAAGAACTCGATTCTGCTGATCGAATTTGCCAACACCTGCCGAGATCGCGGAGCGCCGGATGCAAAATCCGCTTTGCTGGAAGGTTGTCCGACTCGTCTGCGCCCGATCCTGATGACCAGCTTCGCAACGATGGCTGCGGCAATTCCGTCCGCAGTGGCAACTGGTGCGGGTTCAGAAACCTTCAAGCCGATGGCGATCACCTTGATCGGTGGTGTCTTGGTTTCAACCCTGCTGACCTTGTATGTGGTTCCTTGCGTGTACTTGATCCTCGAGCGTTTCCGAAAACGGGACACCTCACGCGAAAATATCAAAAAAGCCTTCGATTCCGTCGGCGACGAAGCCCTGACTTAAGAGTGCCCACCCCTTTTTTGTAGCGCATCTGCATTAATTGCAGGTGTGCCATCGTCGATTTTCAGACAAGGCCGTAGATCAGGTCAGATTTAACGCAATTGCGCT
>CBIHPB010000027.1:0-17805 GCA_966211485.1 uncultured Bdellovibrio sp. | reverse complement strand
TCGTAGATCACGACCACGCCCAGCTTACGGTTGTAGAAAACACTTCGCAGGGCCTCGGTCAATAGTGGAGACCACTGATCATTGTCAGAATCGTGATAGCGATAGGCGTTTGTGGCATCACCGGTGACAACGGCCCAAGTTCCATTATCGTCAAAATTTAAAATCTTTCCGCTGGCTTCTAAAGACATAAAAGGCTCCAGCGGTTTAACAGGCGCGGTCATCGCACCGCTGATGGGCTCGGCCTGACCAAGACCGCCATCGACTGTCAGCGCGTTTTTAAATCGCGTCGCGCGGCCGACCAGCTTATGGTGCGGCGTTTGATAATCTGGATAATATCCGCCGCTGATAAACAGCTCTTTTCCCTTCGAGAAAAAGCTGAAACTATTTTGATCGGCGTGCGAGTGATTGAAACTTCCAAAGCGGCTGGAGCGAAAGAAAACACTCGAGCGAGTCGAACTTGTCGTGTCCGAATGTATGGCTGCAACCCCAGCGTCTGCAAAGACATAGGAATTTGGAAACGCGGGCTTCGTCAAAGGAGCTTTCGGCGGATTCGACAGGGCTCCATACAACATGTAATGCACAGGCGGAACGGCGACCCCCAAATTTGGAGCGCGGGAATCCTGACGCCAGTACCATTCATAGGTGGGCTCGGCGGTGACCATGGCTAAAAGGCGTGAATCTTGCCAAGAATAGTTCGAGTACATTTCCTGATCTTCAATGCCGTCACCCATGGGATTCATTTGCTTGATGTTCGGTGCGGTGAAGGCAATTTGGTTTTCGCCGTATTTCGCCAAGGCCGGCCAGCGCGCCAGATTCACGCCGCTCACTAAGCGCACGGTCGACATAAAGCGTGCGACGTTTCCCATGTTGAACCAACCATAGGCAACACCATTTCCGAATCCGCCGTCCTGCGATCCGCCCCAGGTCGTGGCGACGGTGATCGCGGTTTCCCAGGCTTTTCCCAACATATCCCGAGCCGTCTTGTCCTGAAATTCTGGAGTGCCAGCCGCATACATCAAAGTTTCAAGAGCAAACATCGTTGCGGTCACCAGATGTGAATTGTAGGGGATCTCGTCAAAGTTTTTGTACTTGTCCATGGTCTGAGTCACGCGGTCACGAAGTGAATCAACCAGAATTTGTCGGTTGGTCGATGAAATTGAATTCTGGAACATATCCAGCACCACACCCAACTGCTGGAAAATTCTGCGGTTCAGCTGATCTTGTTTTTCTTCGCTGGTGGGACCTTGGGTGTCCCATTTCGCAAGATTCACGGCGCGCGCGATGGCGGCGTTGATCATATCGGTGTTACCCGAGATGCGGCCTGCGAAAGCCAGGGTTTCAACGGCGGTGGCTTCGGGGCCTGCAAGATTTTGAATGTCGCTGACCCATTTTTTGTAGTCGCTTTCGGTCGCAAAATTGGCTTGGATTTTTTTAGCTGGAACGGCCGGGCCACCGTTAGCTAAGAAAGTTTTGGCTCGATTGATAAAATCGGCATAAGAATTTGCGTACTCGCCCGATTTTAGCAAGGATTCAAGCTGAGCATAAGTGCGTCCCTGAATCATCAAACGCGGACGAGGTTTTGAATAAACAGCATTGGTGAAATCACCGCTGGATGGAATGGCCAACAATGGAATTGTTGGAATCGTGAAATGGCGAGGCTCGGAAAAGGTGGATTGATTGAGCTTGTTCGTATAGCGAACGGTCCATGTGTAGTTTCCAGCCGGCAAAATGGTCGAGACCAAAGCGCGTGTGATTTTCGTCGTTTTGGTGATCTTACTGCCATTGGGAGTAATCACTTCCAGCGTCATGTCTGCGTCTTTGGGAATATCCAGCGGCATCGGCCACGAAAAAATCGGTGTTGAAAGATTCACAGTCGTGCAGTCCGCGGGCTCAATCCGCTTTTTCGTTGCTTCGACGTCATCCATAAAATCGTCGGCTGATTTTAGAACGCAGTTTGGGGCTGGGTTTCGCACAACGCCGGTACCAGATAACGTTTTTTCAACTCCAGAGAACAGGGACGAGTAATCGCCAGATTCCATCACCGAAGAACTGAAGCCATTGCGTGCACAATTGTTCGTCAGTGCCATCAGTCCTGAAATGCTGAAAAGAATATAAGCGATTTTCGCTTGTCGCGTTCCCCGCATGAGTGCCCCCTAAATCCATTTAATGTCCGTGTGTGACTTCGGATAATCCCACGAGGAAGTGAAGCAAGAAAGTGGCCACTGCGAACTGAGGTACATTCATTGTCACATGAAATATCCCATCGTGAGACACTAGAATTTTGGCACTGTAAATAAAGATGTACTGATCGCTCGGGGTGCGTGAGAGATCATCAGGTGACGAAGCTGGCTTCGCCACCTGAAAAATTGGAGATCCTAGTAACGAGGACGGCCGCCGAAACCACCGCGTCCGCCGCCGCGATTGTTGTCGCGTGGGGCTTGTGGCTTGGCTTCGCTGACGTTCAATGCACGGCCTGAATGCTCGGTGCCGTTCAATTTTGAAATGGCAGCAGAAGCTTCGTCTTCTGATGACATTTCAACAAATGCAAAACCTTTGCTGCGTCCAGAATCACGGTCCATCACGATGCGTGCAGATTCAACCTGACCGAACTGTGAAAACAGATCCGTCAGCGAGTTGTCGTCCGTGCTGTAAGAAAGGTTACCGACGTAGATTTTTTTTCCCATTTTGCCTCCATTAAAAAGCGGTTGGGCCATTCGCAGAAGACAATTAGGACATCTAATGAATTACGAGAATGAAGTTGTGATTTAGACTTGTACGCGGACTGGCGCGGAAGGCCAGACAAATCTCCGATTTCTCACCATCTCCAATAGGGTCGATCCAATGAGGGTTGAGCCCCGCAAATCCTGTCAAATGGGTGGTGGCCGCAAAGGGCCAGGCGTTGGAGGAAGCCCTTTTGGGAGGTAGGCTGAAGTCTCCATCAAAGGACTGTCGATGAATCCGCAAGCCAGCAAAATGAGCCAAAAGTTCAATGTCTTTTCCGAACAAGCGAAGGATTCCAGGCTGTACCAAACACTTTCGAAAAGTATCGCGGCAGATTCCGAATTCGCGGCGAAAATTCCCGATCACGCGACTCAACCGGTTCCCAATTTGCTGTTTGCAGCGGTTAATTATCTTTTGTACCGAAACCCAAATCAGGAATTGGCGCGGTTTTTCCCCAATCACGCAAAGACGGCGGCGGGTGGGGATGCTTATCCTGAATTTAAAAAGTTTTTCGAGCAGCATTTCACTGAAATTCAAAAATTGATGAAAGAGCGCTTGGTGCAGACCAACGAGGTCCGTCGGTGTGCTTTGCTGGCGCCAGCGGTTGCATTTGTGGCCGAGCAAGCGGGTGATTTGCCTGTGAGCTTGATTGATGTCGGAACTTCGTCGGGATTGAACTTGTTGCTGGATCGATATTTTGTTCAGTACTCGAACGGGCAAAGCCTGGGAGATAAATCTTCAGCTGTGCATTTGGACTGTGATCTGAATGGACGTTTGCCTGTGGATATGGTGATGCCAAAGATCGCCAAGCGAATCGGGATGGATCTCAATCCCGTGGATCTGGCGAATGAAGATGAATATTTGTGGACGCTGGCTTTGATTTGGCCTGATCAGTTGGATCGTATCGACAGGTTTCAAAAGGCGACCCAATTGCTGCGTCAGCAAGAGCTGATTTTTAAGAAAGGCAGCGCGCTGGAGATTCTGCCTTCGGTGGTTGGGTTGGCCGCACCGAATTCAGCGGTTTGTTTGATGCACAGTTTTGTTGTGAACCAATTTGCACCCGAAGACCGGGCTTACTTTGAAAGTATTTGCCAGGATATTTCCAAGACTCGCGATTTGTGGAAAGTTTCGGTCGAGTGGCTGGGTGGAGATACTCCGGAACTGGAAATGCGCCGGTATCAGAATGGAAAGACCGCGCAGGTGATGTTGCTGGCGACTTGTCATCATCACGGGCAGTGGTTGGATTGGAAGATGGGGTAGAGGGTGAGCCAACGCCTTTCGATTTCATTCTCAAACTTGGAGGAAAGACATTTGCCATTGCTGCGCAGTTGGTTGAAAGAGCCGCATGTTGCAAAGTTTTGGCAAGAAACTGAAGACGAAGAAAAATTTCGCGATAAATTTTTGAATCAGCTAAAAGGCCGATCGGTCACGGGGCTTTTGATAAATATCGGCGGAAAGCCTGTTGGTTACATTCAAAGTTATGAGGCGGCCAAAGTTGGCGGCGGTTGGTGGCCAGATGCCAAGCCCGGTGTTTTCGGCGTGGACCTGTTCATCGGCGAGAAAGAATTTTTCCAGAAGGGCTGGGGACCCAAAATCATCGCGCACTATCTTTGGGATTTGCTGGCTAAGCACAAGGTCACCGAAATGATCATTGATCCCGAGCCTGCGAACCTGGCCGCGATCGCGGCCTATGAAAAAATTGGGTTTGTGAAAAAGGATATCATCGACACCCCAAATGGGAAAGCTCAGCTGATGACTTTGAATCCTCAGAAATTTTTGGCGACTCCATTGATGTTGAAACGCTTGGATGAGTCTTGGATCCCGAAATTGCAGAGCTTGTTCGAGGCTGCGCCTCAGTATCACCTGAAGGTGGAGGGTAAACCTGCTGGAGAGAATACGGCTAGGGAAGCTCTGCTAGGTGGGCCACCGAATTTTGATATGAAGGACAAATATGGCTTCGGTATTTTCTTGGGAGGACTGTTGGTTGGATACATTGATATCGCAAACGGTTACCCGGAAAAAGAAACCGCGTATTTGGGTTTGTTGTTAATCGATGAAACTTTCCAGGGTCGTGGTTTTGGAGAAAAAGCATTTCGTCTCGTTGAAAATGAAGTCCGAAAATGGAATTGCAAAAAAATACGTCTCAGCGTTGCAGAGACCAACGATGTGCAAGAATTTTGGAGCAAGATGGGCTTTCAACCAACAGGCCGGGTCCTGAAACCTCATCAAGAGGGAATTGTCTGTAAGGTAATTGAAATGGAAAAGGCGCTATGATTTCAAATCTGAATCAAAAATAATTCGCTAGGTTTTCCTAGACCGAGCTCTGGAAACAATATCTTGAATAAATGGTTCGTCGATAGTTGTACCCATAGATTGTCGAACTAAGGTCCCACACCTATTTATTGTTGAGGCTGGAGAGTTTAATTTAAAAAAATTAATAGTAAATTCTCCTTCTGGAGTGTGATGACCTTGGCAAAAAATTAGGTCTTTACACCATTTAATATGATTTTGTGGATTTACTAAAATTGGGTGGACAATTTCGAACTGAAGAGAATTGGAATTGGCTACTGCGCTTGGAACGACGCTGTTCTGGTTGGTTACAAAATTGCGATTTCCTTTTCGTCTAATGTTGCAAGCGGTGCACACGGCCAAGAGGTTCTGAGTTTCCCAAGTTAGTAAGGTAAAAGTGGATTTTTTTGCGATATGATCAATGTCGATCTCGGTTCCCGCTAAATCCGCGGTGCAATATGCGCAATGCTCTTCTTGAATTTGATATAGGTGGGCTCTAATTCTATCCTTCAGGTCATCACGTTGGGCTGTTACATCAACACCAATAATTGTTTGTGTCGGTGAATCCCAGGATTTTGGACCAATTGCGTTGAGCTGAGCTACAAGAAGCAAGTCGATTGGCCCAAGAGTAAGAGGAGTGATCTGTTTTCTCATTAATCCACTATTTTTTTCGCTTTTTCTATTAGAATTGCTAACGGGTCGTTTTCTTGTATTTCGAACTGTTCGAGTTCATTCAATATGCGTTTGGCCCTAATAGATTTTTTGCCTTTGCTGATCTCCGCCAGCAACTCACGAATTTTCATTTCAAAATAGTAATTTCGAGTGGTAGCAAGGCCGAATAGATCGAGGAGAATATTTTCAACTGACCAGCCATAAACTGATCCTCCTAGGGGGTGTCCGGTGGAAACGTTATTCGATTTTTCTAGAGGAACTATGAAGCTAAAATTCGGATTAGCTGAGGACAATATGTGAGGGGAGTGGGTCGAGATAACTACATGACATCCGTTGACAGCCTCGAATGCTTTCTGCAGGTTTTCCAAATAGCAAATTTGCCATTCTGGATGCAGGCTATTTTCAGGTTCATCAATTAGGACCAGCGAGTTATCGGTAACTGTACACGCTAAAGCAATACTCTTCAGTAAGAGTCTGCCTTCGCCACTCGAAAGGTCGTTGATATTTATAGCTTCGCCTTTTCCATCGGCTTTAAAGGTTAAAATATCGTCAATTTGCAATTGATTTCGGTGGGTCAAAATACTGATTGCAGCAAGTGTTTCGGCAATTTGTTGATCCTTTTCCAAATCGATTGTTACTTCACGTCCTCGTCTTGTGTCCTTCATCAACTTCAATGATTGGTTTACCCTTCTCGCAAGAGATGGGTTTTGTTGGAGACGAGACTTAATTATATTTTGTAGTTGTTTGTCGGACTTATCTTTTTCCATCTTGGCTAGGCGCTTCGATTCTTTGAGATAAAAGACAAGTTTTGGTTGGAGGCCAATATAACTTAGGAAATTTCTAATTTTTAGTCTCGAGGAGTCCGAGTTGGTGCCAAATGCAATAGCATCGATAAGTTGCTTCATCGTGCTTCGGTTTGAGTGTGCACCTCTGTGCTTAGGGCCAAAGTAGAAATAGTGAACATCGAAATTTTTTCCCCGATAGAGCCACTCAGGAAAGACATTGTGTCGTGCGAGAGTAAATTTATCGCCACTAGTTGAGCTAATAGCGATAACTCGATCTGGCCGGCTGTCAAAGGCAACATTGCCAGACGCTACGCTATCTTTATTTCGGAACTCTTCGGCAATCAAACGCATGCAGGAACTCTTGAATGTGCCATTTTTGCCGATAATTATTGTGAAGGTGTTTGTACTTGGCGAATTGAAGTCAGTAGGAACTAACTGAATATCAATTCCTGCTCCGTTAAATGTTTGAGAGTTGATCTTCCTTATTAGCATGCTAGCACTTTCAGCTTTCTAGAATTTTTGCAGTCGAGGATACAAAAAATACTGCTCACTCGTTGATTTTGGTTCGTCGAGATGCCTGAATTTCATTTTTAAGTAGCTCCAAATTATTTGGGGTGTTTAATTTATGGATCATTCTGTGACAATTTGCGCAGAGAACAGCAAAATCGCTTTTTGGATCAAGAGATACCTGTTGGTTGATAATAGAGGAAATTGGAATAAGGTGGTGTGCCTCAATAAACCCTTTTCCTGATGGTCCGTAAAAATCTTCGAAATTGAAACCACAGGCTTGGCAGGTGTAACCGTGAATGCTTTTAACTTTTTTGGATAGGCTTTGATTTCTTTCGATGCGCTCGTGTTTTTTCTTTTTTCGAGTGTCCTCGAAAAATACGTCTGATGAAACAAGTTCTGTAGATTCGTCTTCGCTTGCTGAAGAGTTGTCGTTGTCGACAAGGAAACTATAGAAGTTGAGCATGGCTTTGTAGTCCTGGATGATTTCTTCATCACTAGGAAAGTTTTCCCTAGAATAGAATTTCGAACAAATGCTGCCATGATTATACAGTTCGACATTTGGTGGGAGACCCACGCCTAATTCAATTGGTCCAGTTTGGACGGCATTTACAAGCGGACCAAGCTGTGCTTTGTAATCTTTTGCGCGTATTTCCAAAACGTCGCGTGCCTTGGCTTTGTAACGTTTCTGAATATCCGTAACACCTTGATTCAGGTTTACGAAAATGCCAGACATGTCTGCTTTGAAAAGGTAGGTAATATAGTATCCGCTCTGTGCCGTCGAAGTGATCAAAGTATCGAAAGTAGCTACCCATGGAACTTTTCCCCAGTTTCCTTTTCCTGGCGATCCACGAACGAGGTATCTATCATTCGAGGGAAGTAGTGGTTCAAGAATATCACGGAATCGAAAACGAATGAAATCGGCTAAAGGGTGAGAGGAGATTGGCTCCGAAGAAGCTTTGGGATAATCATTGAGAACCTTCAGAAAGACATCTCGAATTTTGGACACTTCAAATGCTTTCTGCAGTCATGCGTTTGAAAATATTGTCTCACTAAAACTGTACTTTGATTGAAGGAGCACCTTTTACCAGTTAACGATTGCTCGGGAGACGCGTTTTTCTGCCGAGACGTCGCCCACTTTTTTCTACAGAAATTTCTAAATTGCTTTTTTTACATCGGCTTCGTCTGAAGAGGCCGTATTCTCCAGCGGATTTGATTGTGTCATTTCTGTTTCCGCTGGTAATGTCAATTGCTCCGCTTTCTTCTTTCTGGTTTTTCTTACGGCTCTTTTTTGTGACTTTACGTATTTTTGAAGCTCGGCAGCTTTATTCTCATTCCATCCGCTCACTGCTTCGTTTAAACCAAGTTCCAATAGACAGAAAATCTTGTCGGTCAGTACCTCAGGGTTTGCCTTATAGTCATGTTCTCCCCGAATTGATTTTCCGATGTATTTAACTACATCAGATGATAGAATTGCCTTTGCAAGTGAATCAGGTGAAAAGGCAGTAGCTTCTCTTGCCAGTTCATACCAGAGCTCATTTGAGAAACTTTGTTCATGAAAATCAAACATGTCGTAGCAAAGATCTTCCACCGATTTTTTATCAAGCGTGAAAGTGTCGCCATCGCCTGACTTTAAGTCAAATCTGGCCATTTCAATGCCTCCATATTGTGGGTTGGAGAAGTCATACAATTTCCACTCGCAGCCATTCGTCAACATGCCGAATTTTACTCCACCGGCTGCATTTAAATATTCGCTGAGCTGAATTTTTCCAGATCGGAAATCTGATTTATCAAAGTCGAATCCCATCTTCTTTACTTCAATCAAAAATAGAGGCTTGTCACCTTTTGTTACAATCAGATCGGGGCGCAATTTACCCTTTGTCTCTTGGGACTTAATTGTAAACCCTGCGGAAGATGCATAACCAAGACAGCTTTTGATGAAGCTCGCACACCAGCGTTCGACATCGGACTCTTTTGTTGCTTGGCTAGCGTCTAAATTCTTCAGTTCATGAAGATGTTCAGTCACTTGATCGATCATTGCTCGGACAGCTCTATCTTGTTTTGTTTCTTTTGCCATTGGTATCTCCTACCTACATAGATTTCACTTTAGAGAATCGGTAAAACGTTCACTGTTCTTAAGCGTGCTACAAAGATCTCAAGGTGAGATTAATTTGTGATTGCGTTAGGACGTTTGAATAGGGTCTCTCTTTTAGATTCGAGACGTCTAGTTTTCCAGTCCTCACTTGAAGAACGAAGAGTAAGAGAGAATATATAAATAGCAAAATATTTTTAATCTCCAGTTTAAAACTTTTTGAGGTGTCTATGCAGATTTCGCAGTCTGAAGTTACTGATTTGAATTCAAACGGAATTTTTGAAAATACTGGAGCGATGGAAATTTATAAAAATTTTCGAAAAGAAGGAGTCGAACACAAGGAAGCGGTTAAGCAGACAATTGATGGTATAAGGAACCTTAAGAGTACTTCGCTTTCTGCTGATCAGGTTGACACTGTCAAACAGGCTCTTCATAAAATTAAAGGGCAATGGATTTAACTTTTTGAGAACTACAATGATTAAACCTGAGGACTTTGGAAAATTTTTTTGAAATACAATCGAGCCCACTATGAGCGCTTTCGTCACTTTTTCAATGGCAGATGGGTTAAGTTTAAAATTGCAGATGGAACAATTGTTGAAGGGAAAATAAAGAACTTGAATCAAGATGGATTCGTACTTGATTCAGAGGTTTCTTTTGGATTCGAAGGCAACGAAGTGCCAACTCTTTGTTGGATTGATTGCATTGAAGAGTTGGATTGAGCACTTCGCCTTATATAGCTTATTGAGGTTGAGACTGTGTACGGTTTATTGAAACACTAATATGGATGTTAAATATGCTGCTAAGTTAATCTCAAGCTTGGTCCCGGTTCCGACGAATAGGGATTTTAAATTTGATGACAATACGCTTTTTTTTAACGGCTCTTTAAAAGAAAGCATTGATACATCCGAGTCTAAACATTGGAAAGAGTGGATTGGCTCTTTGGCATGGGATCAGTTGACTGGAGATAATTGCATTGTCTTGTCCTATGTTCCGACAAAAACACCATCAGTGTTAGACCAAGAAAACAAAGATTTAACTGATAAGGTATTTGATATTTACAGAGTCCTACCTCTGGTTCAGCCACTTTATTATCCACATAACGAAATAATCACTATCTCAGGTGCCGGAAAGGCGGAAGGAGGTAAATTAACTTTCTTCGACGTCAGAGAAGTAGGCAGAAATAAGCCTTGGATGGATTCAGGTTATTTACGCCATCACAAGTCTTTAAGAAATGAGAAATTTGCATTGGAACCAAATCCACAGTTCTTTGATGCTTGGAGAAGTATCAATGATCTTTTTGTGCTACATTTTAGGAAAGGAAATTCTCCAGAGCAACTATTGGAATCTTACAGGTCTTTTGAAGATGGATTTAGAAATACCCATCTTGAGTTTAAGATTCCAAATCATGTTCGCTCTGTTGAATGTATTTTGGGGTTAAAGCGTGGCCAGGGCGGAAGTCATTTTGCAGATCGAGTTCTGAAGTTGGTTCCTTTATTGGCTGTTCCGTTTTCTTCTGAGCCAATAAGGCAGCAGTTAATAAATCTTTATCAGATTCGAAGTGACTGTGTTCATGGCAAAAAAATAGCTTGGTCCCTAAAAAATGAGTTAAAGAATGAATTTTCAGACCAAGTTGTCTATGAATATGAGTTCTTAGCCGAAACAATAGCGAGAGAAGTTTTGAAGCTTGCAATGTCAAAAAAAGAAATTTGGCAATTCTTAGGAACAAGGGAAGAAATCGAAGATGCATGGGATCAGCAAAAATTTTAGTTTGATGGGCTTTCTTGTTCTTCCCATTTTTGAATCTATCTGCAGTGAAGTGAAGAGAGCCAAAAAAATTTGGTAGTGAGAGGCGGACTTGAACCGCCGACCTACGGATTATGATTCCGTTGCTCTAACCAGCTGAGCTACCCCACCACGCGTTATCGTTTGGACGACATCAAAACGAAGTATGGTTCTATGCTCTCACCGAACTGGTGTCAATCTTTCATCGAAACTTGATGGAATCCACTTTGCAAAACCGAAATCATATTGTGAAATCAAACTGTACAAGAATTCGAGCAACAGCTCTTCAAGAATGAAAGGCTAGAACCATGAAAAAACCATCGATTTTATTGGCGATTTTGTCGGCAGCATTGCTTTTAACAAGCTGCTCCAAAGACGACAAAGATGATAAGAAAAAACAAAAGTTAGATGCTCAAGGCGTCTACCTCACGACAGAACAGCGAAAAATCCTGACCGTGACCGACCAAGCCGGCAACCCTCTCAGCGGTGCTGATGTTTTAATAGGCACTGCTGTTGACCAGCCTTTCACCGCGAACTTCATGCAAACCGATGCTTCGGGAACTTTCATAGCCCCAGATGCCTGGTCATCCGAGCAAATTGTCACCATTTCGAAGGCCGGTTTCGTCCGCGCTTCGTTCTTTGGGCAGACTCCGAACGGGCAGACCTACCAGCTGCGCCCAGTTCCGGTGCAACCACAGCCTGAACTGAAAGGCACTGCGACGGGCTTTAACCTGAAGGACAACGACGACATCATGGATTTCGCACTGGTCATGCCGGCCGTGCAAAAGCGCGAGATGTTGGCCTTCAATATTAATATGTTCATCAGTCCCGAAACAGATCGCATCACGGTTTACGGTAGCCCCGTCGATCTGCCGTCGAATACCTCTGTGCCAAAACAGAAAGAGCGTTACGGTATTTTCCCT
The DNA here is from genome assembly GCA_966211485.1 of uncultured Bdellovibrio sp. Taxonomy (GTDB): domain Bacteria; phylum Bdellovibrionota; class Bdellovibrionia; order Bdellovibrionales; family Bdellovibrionaceae; genus 21-14-0-10-47-8. The sequence continues at coordinate 6,034 of CBIHPB010000027.1, read as the reverse complement.
GTGACCATGGATAAGGGCGTGTACCGAATGTATTTCGAACAGCCCGGCAACCAGAAGATCGTCACCATTCACGGCCAGTTCCCGTTCAACAAAGTCGTCAAAGCGATGAAGAACGGAAAGTCTTTCATCGACGTGATGAACGATTTCACGCTGAAGGGCGGAAGTCTGCGCAATATCGTGATCAATCTGCCAACCCAAAATTTGGAAGTCCCCATCGGCGAGCTGGTTTTCAACCAACCACGCAGTTTCACGGCTCCAAACTTTGCAGCCGACGAATTCCTGTTGGCCGCATCCCTGAGCCCTTGGGATGGTCAGTACTATCCAACCGATTTCAAAAACGTTCCAGCCAACACCGCTTTCAACTTGAACACCGCCCTGGGTGACCAACCGCAATTGGTTCTGGCCGTGAAGAAAAAATCAGAAGAGACAAAAGTTTCTGGCAAGTTGTCGGCAGCTTTCGTTCCATTTGCTCCAAACGCCAAGCCTTCGCTGTTGCCGCTGATCGAAAGCCCAACCGTCGCTTCCTACACTCAGTTCACCGTGGCGCTGCCTGCATTGCCTCAGGGCTTTTATGAAGTCGGTGCTTACATGACTTTCTCAACCGTCGTGAAAGAGGGCGAAGACGCCAACGGACGCGAAAAAGAAAAAGTCACCAAGCTTTGGGAAGTGTACGCTGACAACTGGATGAGCCAGGTTTCCCTGCCACAATGGCCAGGCGAGACTGCTCCAGCTGGCGTCAAGCGCTGGGATGTTTTGTTGATGGCCAACCAGACAGGCCCTTTGCACAATCAAGTTGCTTTCGGATCTCGTTCATTTGAAACTGTGACTCATGCGACTCACAGTGCGACAGATTTCTAGTCTTCTAGTTGCTGTTTTCATGTTGGCGGCCTGTTCAAGCAAGCCGCCAACAGTATCGAAAACCAAAGAAGCCAAATTCAATTACCAAAAAGTTTATTACTACACTTACGACAACGTCTGGCGTGCCGCCCAGCTGTCGCTGAAGTATCCGATCGCCGTCAACAATATGGATCACGGGATCCTGGAGACCGATTTCATCAAAGCCGATGATGGCTTTATCGCACCCATCGAAGACAAAATCCCATCCAGCGGTGTCCGCTACAAAATCACCCTGACCCTGTCCAAAGGCAAAGTCGACGGCCGCGAAGGTGTCCGTGTGAATATCGCCAAGCTTGTCGAAAAGAAGCGCGACTTTTTCTCGGAAACCGAAACCCTGGTCAGCGATGGCCTGGAAGAAAAAGTCATCTTCTACCGCATGGAGCGCGAACTGATCATCGACGACGCCTTGAAGAAAGCGGCCCGCGCCGGCAACTAACATATGATCAAAGATCTCAAAGAAAAGGGCCTGGCCTTTTACAACCTCCATGAAACCCGAATCGAAATCGGGTTTTTCTTGGGCGGTTTCGCCTTTGATTATCTGACCACAGGTGCCGTCGACGATCTCTTTATGCTGATCCAGCAGGTGTTCTACCTCATCTTGATCGGTGCGATCTTAAGCCTCGAACATCTCGAAGAGCACAAGCTGATCGAAATCAAAACCGGCAAAAAAATCTGGGAATACCGAAAGCCAATCTTGCATTTCGGCTTGGGCGGTATTCTCAATATCTACTCGCTGTTTTTCCTGAAAAGTGCTTCAGTATTCAACTCGATCGCCTTTGTCGTGTTCCTGCTGGTGGTGATCGTCGCCAACGAACTGCCATGGGTGCGAAAATCCGGCGTCAACCTGCGCTGGGCCCTGTGGGTTTTGTGCTTGTTCTCGTTCTTCTCGGTGATTTCGCCATTGTTGCTAGGATTTGTCGGCTGGATTCCATTTGTGATCACCGCGGTCGTCACCGCCGCCTGCCTGTATCTGCATACGCGCTGGATGATGCGCTACCAGAAGAACTTCTTCGAACTGCAACGAGTCTTCATCGAACCAGGTGCCGCGACAATTCTGCTGTTCGTTTTGTTCTATGCGTTTCACCTAATCCCACCCGTGCCATTGGCGGCGCAAGATATGGGGATCTACCACAACCTGGAAAAGAAAGAGGGCAAGTTCATCCTCTCTCACGAAAAACCCTGGTGGCGTTTCTGGGAAACCGGTGATCAAAATTTCCTGTACCGGGCAGGGGATCAGATTTTCTTCTTCGCCAATATCTCATCACCCGCAAAATTCAGCGATCAAGTCACCATCCATTGGTTGGTCAAAGAACGCTTTGGTTGGATCACCTCTGATAAAGTCCCGATGCAAATCTCTGGCGGACGCCAAAAAGGATTCCGCGGCTATTCGGTCAAAAAGAATTATCAAGAAGGCGAGTGGCAGGTGAGACTGGAGACCACCGACGGCCGCGAAATCGGCCGCATCTATTTCGAAGTCACCCCAGATCCTTCAACCGAAGAACGAGTCTGGCAGACGGCCGAGTTTTAATTCCCGCTGACCGCCCTTCAGAGATTTTCATTTCCCGATCGAGTCCTTAAAGGCCCGACTAGCATTCCACTGTCAAAAAAATCACCAGCCCTGACCAATGCCAAACTAAACGGAATCGCCTTTGGGATGGCTTGGACATTGCTGTATTGGCTCGCAGAGGAGAGCTGATCCACCCCTGGGTCGGCCAGAGAGGAACCAAAATGAAACCCATCCGTTTTCAGCTTCAACAGCTGACATTTCTAGGCCTTTTAGCGGCTTTACTGACCACTTCCCTGACGGCCAAAGCCATCAATAAGGGCGAAGATCTGCCTTCAGATTTGCGTGCAAGCTCGGTCGTCATTATGTTGGCTGGCACGGCCAAAGATCAAGTGGGCGGCGGATGCTCGTACGTCGTTGTGGGCCCCCGCCATCTGTTAACGGCCGGTCACTGCGGTGAATTGGTAAGAGAAGGCCAAAGCGTCAATGCTGTCAGCAGCGATAAAAAAAATATCGAAGAAAATACGATCGAGAAAATCGTCTTTCACGCCAAGTATGAAAAAGGAACGGGCGACCAGAAACCTCAAGGCGAAGCCGAAGTCGAAAAGTTTCTGGCCAAAGTTCCAACTGACATCGCTTTGATCCGTCTGAAAGAGACGATTAAATTTCCAGTGCAGCCAATCCCATTGGTCGCCGACGAGCAAGACGGAAAACCCACTGTCCTGATTTCCAACGGACCCAATGGTGATATCAAAGGTGGCATCAGTTTTTCGGTTCCCGTCAAGACAGGCGGATACGCCTATCGCAATTCCCAAAAGAAGGTCGTCTCATTGCCTTTGATCCGCAGTGAAATCCAAAAGTCAGATTCTGGTGCTTGCCATGCCGATAGCGGCGGCGGTCTTTTCATTTTCCAAAATCAAAGATGGGAACTGATGGGCATCATGTCGACGGTTGAAAATATCTCGAATCAGAAATGCGGAACATCCCAAAACGACGTTCTGATAGTTCCAGTTCTGGATAATCTGCAGTGGTTGAAGCCGGAGCTGACTGGAGCGAATGGTTAATCTAATTTCTTAGGTCTTTCGGGGACAAGTGCTTGCCCCCATCAGTCAGCGAAGGAAGGTACAAAGTACCTTCCAGCCTACTTACTCAAAGCCTGTTGAAGCCCCTGGTTCAACGCCTCAAGGAACGGCTCGGTATTCATGTACTTATCCGGCGTGACTTTCTCGCCATAAGCACAAACCGCCAAGTCCTTGGTCATCTTGCCAGACTCAACCGTCTGCACGCAGACTTTCTCAAGCGCGTGAGCAAAGTTGATCAGCTCGGCATTGCCATCCAGCTTTCCACGGAAAGCCAAACCACGAGTCCAAGCAAAAATCGAAGCGATCGGATTGGTCGACGTCGGTTTGCCTTGCTGATGCTGACGATAGTGACGAGTCACTGTACCGTGAGCCGCTTCTGATTCCATTGTCTTGCCATCTGGAGTGATCAGAACCGAAGTCATCAAGCCCAAAGATCCAAAGCCCTGAGCAACCGTGTCCGACTGAACGTCACCGTCATAGTTCTTACAAGCCCAAACGAAGTTTCCGTTCCACTTCAAAGCGCTTGCGACCATGTCGTCGATCAAGCGGTGCTCGTAAGTGATACCGGCAGCCTCGAACTGAGGTTTGAATTCTTTCTGATAGATCTCTTCGAAGATGTCTTTGAAACGGCCATCGTATTTTTTCAAGATGGTATTTTTAGAAGAGAAGTACAAAGGCCACTTCTTCGACAAAGCCATATTAAAGCAGCTTTTCGCAAAGCCCTTGATCGACTCGTCAGTGTTGAACATCGCCATCGCGACGCCATCACCTTTGTAATTGTGAACTTCGTGGGTCTGAGCCTCGCCGCCACCTTCTGGTGTGAAAGTGATCGTCAGCTTGCCTTTGCCTTTGGTCACGAAATCGGTCGCGCGGTACTGGTCACCAAACGCGTGACGGCCGATGCAGATCGGGGCTGTCCAGTTTGGAACCAAGCGGGGAACGTTGCTGCAAATGATCGGTTCACGGAAAACAGTACCGTCCAGGATATTGCGGATCGTACCGTTTGGTGATTTCCACATTTGCTTGAGGTTGAATTCTTTCACGCGGGCTTCGTCAGGCGTGATCGTCGCGCATTTCACACCGACGTTGTATTTTTTGATCGCTTCCGCAGATTCGACAGTCACGCGGTCTTCGGTTTTATCGCGATTTTCCATGCCCAGATCGTAATATTTCAGGTCGATATCCAGATATGGCAGGATCAGTTTTTCACGAATGAAATGCCAGATAATGCGGGTCATTTCATCGCCATCAAGTTCAACAACTGGATTTGCAACTTTGATTTTCTTCATAAAAGGACTCCCTACTTTCCTTCAAGCTGTCGTTATATCTCTCAGATTTTCGCTTCAGAAACAGTCAATCATTTCTGGATTTTCGTGGCGTGCGTTGTGTGAAAGTTCGCCACTGCAAAAAACTTCTTCATCAAGTGCGTCAATCTAAGCGAATGCCCGCGCTTTTGTCGAACTGAAAACCGGCTCAACCAACCGCGCAATGCCTCGAAAAATCCAATCTCAAAAAGGGACAGCCGTGCCGCGTGTTTTCCATGCTACACTAGAGAGGAAAGGCGAGGTTTTCCGTGGGCGTTTTTCAAGACAGACGGGCTTCTTCGGGTGGGCTGCTCTTCCGCAAGGGGAGCGGAAAATGGGTGATTGCCGCCATCGGTCTTTTGCTGCTGTTGGTTTGGGCAGGCCTGGAATCGCCACGAAAACACATCATCGCCATCCAAGAATTAGCGCCTCTCGAGCAGGTCAAATCCGCTGTCGTCAGCGTCTCGGAAACTTTGGGCACACCGGTAGAAGGATTGCCTCAGCCCCTGCAAATCAGGCTTGAGACCCTGTTCGCTGACATTCAAAACAATCCGGCCAACAAAGAGGCCGACCTGCGTGAAATCAGGCGCGTCTTGCATAAAAATTTTAAGGGCCAAGAGGACTGCTGGTCCTGCGCCGGGACTGAATATTTCGACAGGTATGATGCTATCGTCGGCACCTCGGATTCGCGCAAACCCATCGGCCTGAAAGAGTGGATTGCTATGGGTGACGAGGCCTTCGATAGCCAGCATCTGGATGATGCCCGGGAAAATTACTCGGAAGCCTTGCAAATCATCGACGAGCGCGCCCAAGCCGACGAGACCATCGATCCTGCCACGCTTGAGCGTATGCAGGCCCGCTGTCTCGAGCTTCATTGCCGCTAATCATTAGGCCTTGCGTTCACAGCCCATTCTTTTTCCAATAGAGAGATGAGAGCAATTTTCCTATCCATCTTTCTGTTTGCGATCCTTCCCGCCTCCTTCGCCCATGCGGCGGCAAGGCGCTCGAGCTATCATCCGACCTTCACCTATGATCTGGGCGTGTCGAGCGGAACCCGCAACGACAAAGGCTACAGCGAAATCAATCTTGGTTTGAACTGGTATCTGAGCGAAGAGTTCGTCTGGCGCAACTCGGTCTTTTCTCGTTTCGGGACGGGAATTGAAACCACCGGAGGACTGGATTCATCGGCACGCTATGTTTACAACACGCCTCGCGATGAAAACGGCTTCGGCGTCGTTGCTTCCGCA
>CBIHPB010000026.1:0-17812 GCA_966211485.1 uncultured Bdellovibrio sp. | reverse complement strand
CGTCTTCAATACCAACTGTATAAACGGGCACAGCCCACAATTGGACTGGAAACAGAACAGCTAGGAAGATTTGCAGCCAGGAAGCCATCTTACTGTTCAGCAAATCACAGGTTGGTGGCTCTGTAAAATCGTCCACCGCACGGAGACTTCTTAACATTTCAATGGAAAAGATTGCTGTTAAAACGCATCGAGAATGGGTCCATTAGTAGCGCGGTTACGTTACCTGCGGCAGTGCCGTTGCGTTACCTGAAATCCGTTCCCATCTTGAATTTGAGATACTCAGAAAGGGAGCGTGAATTGACCAAGTTTTTTCGGTTACAAATACTCGCGGGCCGTCATGATGGACTGAACGAACTGTTCACAATCTTCAGGAAAAGGCTTCGGTCCTATCCATGTCCACATATACGCTGTCGTACTCGATGCGGTAATCCACAGCTGCATTGCTGGAAACTCACCGGCATTGAAAAGAGCGACCCCATAACGACCGATGTCGCATGTTCCCTGCTTGCTCGCCTGAGCCATGCCCCAGCTCAAATCTTTCGAATTTAATCCGCATCCAATTTGAGCGGCAAGCTGACCTAGGTCATCTGCTTTCAGAATAGTCTCGAATACGTCCTCTGGAAATTGTGAAAGTTGTAGAAGACCATTCGAACCGTCAGGAGTCGGAGTGAACTCTCGAATTTCTGCTGACAGAACGCGTTCTGTCCACTTTACCGGAAGACAAAATTCCAACTTGTTAAAAATAAATCGGTTCATCTAGCTCTTCTAGCAAAACTTTTCAAACATAGCCACTAAAGGAATCCTATTAACCTTGGAACCAACTTTTAAAGGTCGGCTTTTGAGGTCATTTACCAAGTCTCGATCGTCTGATCCCAAATGCCTCATAATCTTTTGATATCCAAATATCTCGCCATTTTCTGTTGTCCGAATTGCTGTATTGCTCTCAATCGATTGTGATTCGCACACAAGAGCTGCAAATTCTTGAGTTCATGCCCACCACCTTTTGCGAATGGAATGATGTGCTCGATCTGCAAATGAAATCGCGCCCCACATTGCCTTCCCGATTTTGGATCCCGATACTGACATTGATGTTGATCCCGAACATCAACTTGCCGACGAGTCGCGACCGCCACATACCTAGATTTTGTCACCAGCTCCGAAATTTCCACTTGTTGCCTTGAACTTGGCACATCCCGCCTTCGCAGTGGTTGCGCTTTGCATTCATCTTGAGTTCTCACTTCATCCGAAGCGGTCGAAATCGTTTTTGAAAATGTCGGGTTTGCCTTTGAAGCTGTCGGCATCACCTTTGAAGCGGCCGGGCTTCGTGACTTTTGCTTTTTTAAATCTGCCAAAGTTTTCTTCGTCATCAGCTTGAAAAGCTCGAGCTTTGAATGTGGCTTTCCCAAAAGCATTGCAATTTCCTGAAGATCCTTTTGCATCTCCTCATCCAAAATGAAAGTGACTTCCAGCTTCTGACCTCGCTTTGGTTTTTCAGTTTCGACAGGCTTGATCTGAAGATCTTCTGGTTTAAGCTCAGCTAAAATTCGTCCGGTGGATTTGACGGTTTGATTCTCCAGCGACAGCAACACCTCGCGTTTTTCAGATTGAGTGGACTTCACTTCACGAAAATGGCTTTGAGCCAGCACCATTTGAGTGAGATTTAAGTCTCCTGTTTGAATTTTCTCTTCAACCTCAGGCATATCCTTTAAAAGCCGCATGGCTGATATCCGTCGCCAGGCACTGCCTTCGGAATATTTCAGTTCTTTGACACAATATTCTTTTAAGTCCTGATTTCCCATTTCGGCATAAAGCATTCGTCGCTCATTCTCCCGCAAATGCCAAAGCACTTCGATCGTCGACATGCGCTCATGTTCGGCCCTGGCGACCGTCTGCAGGTGCAGTTCGGAATTGGTGAGATGTTTGAGATTCATGATAACCTCCAAATTCAGTTTGGGCTCAACCCGATTCAGTTCAGCCAAGTTCGGTCGCCACCATAACATGGGATTTAAAACGGATTTTTTGTCACAGGTCCTAATGCGGATCAAATTGCCATCGAGGCAAACACAAATCCGTTATACAGTTAGGAAATCAGAAAATGCGGTTTTCGTTGAAAAGACTCCCCCGCATGCAATAGCGCTCAACTTTAGATGTCAGAAATCACGTCAATAAGAAAATTTTGACATAAGAAAAATCAACCATTCGAAATGCAAAGCGCAACCACTGTGAAGTCGAAGCGCATCCAAACTTGATTAGGTGACTCCAACTAAAGAATCACAATCGGGCGCACCATGAACTTCGAACTCATGTTTCGAACCCATGTTTTGAGTCGCGATCCATTAACTAAAAATAACCGGTGTGAACCCGCCATAAGGGGTTTTCAGATTCGTGACCTGCCCCTGATAAGTCCGAGCGACGACCATCTGGACTTGGTCCTGGTAGGCGTAGAACCGCAGATCGTATTTGAAATTTTGTTCGCCCTCTGGAGTTTGGAACTTCACTTCTGGGGCCGGAATATATTCCTGGGCAATAAATCCAGATTGGATCGCTTCATCGAAGGCTCGTCGGGTGACCGTGCCGCCTCGATAACTTTGTTTGGCGCCAAATGCGCGTTTGGGTTTGAAGAAGAATTTCTTTTTTTCGGCCCAGATTTGATCGGCTGTGGACGGATTCATATCTCGGGCCGCCGGAAGGTTTCGCAAAATTGCTGGCCGGTTGGCTTGTGCCGCTGAATCCAATTTCGACCAGAAATCATCCTGGCTCCAGTCGATCATGCGCTGCTTGTCCGCTAGCATAATATATTCGTAAGGATTCGGAGAGAAACAAACGCTGCGATCCAAATACTGGGCGCGGAGCTTTTGCGATTCTGGATTTTCGAAATAGAAATCCGTCAGGCGATTGTAAACGAAATCAACCGCCGGCATTTGGCGATAGTCCGCAATCTCCGTCGACCATCCCCATTTCTGAAAGTACGATTGAAAAACCAAAAACTCGGCGAACAGTCTTTGCTTCTCGGGCTCTTCATCGATAATCGCGACTTTGAATCCGGAAGCTGGCTTCCCCTGCAATTTCATTTCGGTTTCAATGCAAGACCGAAAATCTTCCATCTTGAAACCCGCGACCGGCAAAGGCAGACCGCGCATTTTGTACATTTCATATCCCAACGCCAAGAACGCGGCATTGGTGTTGATCTCGATCAGCTTCAGCTGCTCGTCTGCATCGACATGAAAATCGTAGCTCATGCAGATCGCCTTGTTACCTGGATCTTTCAGGCCACGCTCATGAATTTCGGGCTGAAGGGCAGCTTGATAGCTTTGGTTTTCACGCAAGTGGTAGCAAGCGTGAACAAAATCCTGAGCTTGCTTCAGAACCGCCGATGGCAATCGAATTTCAAATGGCGATAGCAGCATCGGTGAGACAAGCTCATCCAATTTCTCGCGCTGGAGAGTTGGATGAGCTGCCAGAAGATGAGAAATAAATTTCTCTTTCAACAATTACTTACCAGGCTTGACGTGAGCTTTGCCTTTTTTCCAGCCGGCACCGCAGAGCTCGCCAGATTGGCAAGCTTGAAGCACGCGCAGGATTTCATCGGCATCGCGGCCGACATTCGTGTTGTGAATGCCCATGTACTGGATTTTTTGTTCTGGATCGATAATGAAGGTTCCTCGAGTCGCAATGCCCGCTGCCTCCATCAACACACCATAATCGCGAGAAATGCGCTTGGTGAGATCGGCCAACAATGGGTAACCCAAATCTCCCAGGTCATCTTTCAACCAACGCTTGTGTGAATGAACAGAATCAACAGAGCAGCCCAAGACTTCCGCTTTCGCTGCTTTGAAATCTGGCAACTTGTCACGGAATTGAGTGATCTCTGTCGGGCACACGAATGTAAAATCGAGAGGATAGAAAAACAAAACAACCCATTTGCCTTTGTAATCAGAAAGAGAAATGCGTTTGAATTCGCCACCATCAACAACGGCCTGTGTTTCAAACTGTGGTGCGGGTTGATCGATCATTGGCATATGCAATTACTCCTTGCGTTAATCATCGTGTTAAAGATGAGATTTGGAAAACTCGCTCTCATGTTGTTGCCATAGATTGAGAAATAAGCCAAGACTTGGCCATGTCTGATAAAGTCAAACTTGTCTCTTGGAACGTGAACGGAATCCGCGCCAGCTCAAAGAAGGGTTTGTTGGATTTCGTGCAGGACGAAAAGCCAGACATTCTGTGTCTGCAAGAAACCAAAGCCCACATCGATCAGTGTGAAGAGCCCTTGCGAAAATTAGGCTATGAGAACAGTTACTGGTCATCAGCTGTACGCAAAGGCTATTCGGGCACAGCGACGTTCGTGCATCCGGAACCTCTGGCCGTTTCCACCGGCATCGATGTGAAAGAGTACGATTCCGAAGGCCGGTTTGTGATCACCGAGCACGGCTACTTTGATCTCTACAATATTTATTTCCCCAACGGGGGATCTGGCGAAGAACGACATCTGTTCAAACAGAAATTTCTGAAAGATCTGAATGCTCATCTCAAAGCCAAACTGAAAAAAGGAAAACCGATCATCGTTGTCGGCGATTATAACGTCGCTCACAAAGAAATCGATGTTTACGATCCAGTTCGTCTTTCAGCGGAAAGCGGCTTCCTGCCAGAAGAGCGTCAGTGGTTCGATAGTTTCCTCGAACTGGGATTTATCGACACTTTCCGATACTTCCATCCCGGCGAAAAAAATAAATACTCATGGTGGTCTTATCGCGAGCTGGCTCGTCCGCCGAATCGCGGTTGGCGCATTGATTACATCTGCGTCTCCAAAGGCCTACAGAAAAATCTGCGCTCGGCCCAAGTTTTGGATCAGGTCGAAGGATCCGATCATTGCCCAGTGATGGCCGAGCTGGAGTTCTAAGAATGCTTTTTCTGTTCCTTCTGTTTCCGTTCGCGGAACTTTTTGTTTTCTACAAATTTATCCAGATCTACAGTTTTCTGGATGCGCTTTTTCTGGTCGTGCTGTCCGGAATTTTAGGCGTCACCATTATGAAAATGCAGGGCAAAGCAACCCTGCAGCTTTTCCAACGCGACTTGGTTCAGGGCAAACTGCCGGCCAATCAGATTTTACACCGGGCCCTGGTGGTCGTCGGTGGGCTGTTGCTTTTCGTTCCAGGAATCATATCGGACGTCCTTGGACTGCTTTGTATTTTGCCGGGAACTAGGCATTTGCTGGTGTGGTATCTGAAAGCCATGTTTAAAAAAGGTTTTCTGCGTGGCCGAGTCTTCGTCAACGGTTTCGGGCGCCCACCTCCAGGATTTGGCGGCTTTCAGCGACCGATGAACGAGCAGACCGAAGAGCGCACCGAGCGCGATGCCGAAGTCATCGACATTCAGCCTTTAGAGATCACTCATCAGCGCAAAGATGAGACTTAAGCAGTTTCTGCATCCAAATCTGATTTTCGATATCCGTGCGATTTTTAAAGTCAGGAGCTGAAAGTTTCTTCACCTGGATTGTTGATAAAAACCGCCAGAGAAGAAAAATCCGATTTAATCCAAGCTGGAAAAGTTCCGGCAAATTTTGAAATGACAAATGATATTCTGCCATTTGATGAAGGCCTTCGCCTATCCAAAGCCGACCCGCAATTTGAAGCTTTTCGATCCAACCAAGATCTGCAACGACCTGTGATGTGGATCGCTTCGTCTGGAGCACATACAAGGTTTTAGCCCGAGCTTTCCCCTGAAGCCGATGTGCCGGAATTTTTTCGATGCGCCGATCGGACTCGTCCGTGCGCTTTTGATGAAGAGCCAAAGCAATTCCCTGAATGTCTTCGCCATCGAACAGGCAGAGCTCGTCACCTAAAATCCGATGGCCGGTCGCACGAATCGCCAGCTGGGTCAGCGTCGTCTTTCCTGAACCCGGCGGCCCCCAAAATAGAACACAATCTTCTTCATTCGAAACACCGGCCGCATGCAGACGCAACTGTCCCGCTAACTCTTGCTTCATTCCAAAAACCGACAGCCAGAATGTCCGGCAGACCTGCACCATCAATTCCTTGTCAGCAAATTCGGCCGCCACCTGCCACCGCCCCTTCGTTTTGCGAAAGAGCAAGCGATCCCGAGGAGTGTACTGGATCAATCGGCCTTCGGGTGTCCAATACACCTGACAATAGGATTTCCGAAAGAGCGGAATTCTATGGCGAATCTTGGGAATTGGTTGCTGTTCGAACTGAATCCAAGCGGGATCCAGTTCTGGAACTCCCCATTGCTCGTGCAAAATGCCTTGGATTTGCTCTGCGGTCGTCATCGCAAATCATGATAGCTTTTGCTGCGAAACTTCCAAAGTATTTATTGGGAATTTTTCCGCATTCCCGCGTAGAATTTCAATGTGCAATGGAAGCGTAGCTTATTTCCTTTGATTTTAATTCTGGGTCTGGCAGCTCGGGCCTGGATGGTCTTCGGCCAAAGCCTGAATTTGGATGAGGCCAAAGCCATCGGCTTCATTCTGGATCCTTCGTGGACCAGTATCACGTGGGATAACTATCCCCCGCTTTTTTATCTGATTGGCAAGATCCTGCTGTTTCTACCGTTCGATCCGACTTTGATTTTGAAAAGCTTTGTGTTTGTGACCTCAAGCGCTAGCTTTCTGCTCTTCGCTCGTTTTCTTGACCGGGATCGGTCTTTTTCATTTTGGGTGTTTCCATTGTTGGCTCTGCTGCCAGCGGCAATTATTTATCCGACACTGACCAGACCTGTAATTTTGATCGAGTTTTTTTCCGTTCTCAATCTTTTGGCCTGTGAGAAAATTTTGAACGATCAGTGGGGCCGTAAAAACTGGCTTCTCTTTTTCGGCTCGCTGACGGGATTGATGCTTTCGACATATGCCAGTGTTTTGTATGTGGTGTTTTTAGCTTTCGTCATGTGGAATCGCCGCTTCTTTGCCAAGCTCGATCGACCTGGCAAGTATGCCCTTGCTATTTATCTGATTGCTTCGGCTTTGTTACTTTTTGCCATTCGGTGGGATACTCTTTCCTGGCTGTTTCTGGAAAGCCCGATCTACCATCGCAGTTGGGCCAGCGCACTTATTCTGCGAAACTTGATGACCAGTTCATGGATCAGCCTTGTTATCTTCTGTGCCCTGTCGCTTTGGCGGCGATCTTACGAATCGATCTTTCTGGTCGCACTGATCAGCGCCGTCAATTTTGTCAGCGGAGTCGTTGCCTACGAAGCCAGATTCCTGATTTTTTTCTATCCCTTTTTGTTCTTAATGTTTATCCGCCATATCCAGGCTATCGGATGGAAATGGCCAAGAAATTTGTTATTCGCCCTTATTTTGGCAATCAGCATTGATTCCACTTGGTTTGCCTTGAATATGAAAAGATCCGGTGTTCAGGAACTACAGAAAATAGCCAAAGAGCGAAATGTGGAATCTGTCGGCATGCCACGAGAACATCAAGCCTGGGCCTTCCTCTTTCCGGGTCAGACAACCTTTGAGCTGAGCGATTTTTTCGAACAGAAGGACTTCGGTCAGAAATGCTGCCACTCGTGCTTACTTTTTGATTTCAAGAATTTATCAAAACTCTCCAGTGCCAAAGCCTTTCAACGGATGACAGAATTGGATTTGGAGCTGGTCGACACCGGCAATGCAGGACTAGGATCCTTCGAACCCTTCGAGTATTTAGAGGTTAGACGGCAATGTCAGTAATGGTTTTGATCATCACCTGCAATCGACCCGCACTTTTGCGAAAATGCCTGGATTCGGTGCTGGCCAGCCTTCGTCTCACACCTCACTTACAAGCTCGCATTCGGATTGGCCTGGCCCAAGCCACCCACGAAACAGTCCAGCTTGTCGAGCATTACAAAAAACAAAATCAGATTATTGAAACCTATGTGATGCGCGAAAAATTTCTTCCCGGCGAGGCTCGCAATCGCGGCCTATTCGCTTTCCCTGAAGAATGGATTTACTTTATCGACGACGATGCCTATGTCGAGCCCGATTTTTTCCCGTGCGCCGAAACCCATTTCCAAAATCCGAACTTGATGGCCTTTGGCGGGCCGAATATCACTCCACCCTCATCCAATGCGATTTCTCATCTCAGTCAGTTGGCGTTTCAATCCCCGTTTGGCGCGGGCGGAGTCTTCAAGCGATATGCAACCCATCCACGCGGCGCCAGTCGATGTGATGAATCCAGTTTGATTCTCTGCAATCTCTTTGTTCATCGAAAAGTCTTGGATCTATTTCCGGACTCTCGCCTGTTCGATCCAAAACTTCCCTGTGCCGAAGAAAATCATTCCCTCTGGCAGCTCAGCCATAAAGGGCATTTTCTTTTGTCAGATCCAAAGCTGTGGGTCTGGCATTATCGCCGCTCGGATTTGCCAGGTCTGATCCGGCAGCTACAAAAATACGGAGAAGGACGCGGCCTTTTAATGGGACTGTATCAAGAGTGTCACTGGTTTCATCTCGTCCCATGCACGAGCCTGTTTGCTTTTGTCACTCTGATTGGCTTTAGAGCCTGGTCGGTGACGGCAGCCGTGATGTGTTTTTATGGTTTCTTACTTCTATTTTTTGCAGCTCATGCGGCTTGGCGAGAAAAGAAAATTTCAAACCTCAAAGTCATAGGTCTTTTTCCATTGATCCATTTTTTCTACGCACTGGGAACAGTTCGCGGATTGGTCAAAGCTATTTTGCACAGGCTGGGAACAAAACCGCTACCACTGGAATTTCCTGCTTCTGCACAAACTAGAGCTGAGTAAGATCAACGATACCGGATTTCAATTGATGCCGGTCCCGATAAATCGCCGAATTCTGCTTTGATTTATCTTCGTAGCATGGACGCGCCGATAACGGGCAGTAATGGGTCACCAGACTTTTCCGAGTTCGATTGGGATTTGAAATTTGAGATCCACCGTGAGCCAGATCCGCATGCCACAACAGAACATCGCCTTTGCGGGCCTGAAACTTCTGCCGCTTTCGATTTTGTGACTCGCAACTTTGAATCAGTGAATCCAAATAGGTTTGCAGCTCGTCCGGAAACATTGCCATCCATTTCGAACGGCCACCAAACAAAAATTCGGGATTCAGATGGCTGGAAACGAAATATTCAAGCTCGCCAGTTCCAGGCTGAATATCTTCCAGCGCAATCCAGGACGCGGCCAGTTTCATCGGCGGCATCACGCGCACAAAAGCCGTATCCTGATGGGTGGGTTGTTCCGAACCATAAAGAAAACTAAGACTTTGAAAGGCCGTGACCGGCTCTTCAAAAATGCATTCAAGGAATTTGGTCACTGTTGAATTTAGAATTGCCGACCGGGCGGCTTCCGAAAACGCATACAAATCCAAAAGTTTGTTTTTGCCATTTTTGAATTTCGGCTCAATCGGAACGTACTTCAATTCATTATTGATTTGGTAGGTTTCCAGCATGGCACGGGGTTCGTTCCCCTTCCATAGCTCGTCCACATCGGCATTGATTTGATCCACCACTGAAGCTTCGATGACTTGCGGGAAAACGGTGTAACCTTCTACCGCGAACTCCACAACATGCTTCAGCAGAAATTCTGGCAGACGTCCATCGCGCAGACGATCCGGAATCTGGGAAAGAAAATCAGTTCGATCAATCCAAAAACCGCCAAATGCACTGTTAAAGTGATCGGAAAAACCCGAGACTTGGTCGATCACCTGACCATTGGAAGAAACTCGAATTTCCAGCGAGGACCCATCCATCGGATCCACCAGCGGAGCCAGCTTCAAATCAAAAGAACATTTTCCATGACCGGCAATTTTAGCTTCAACAAGATCCGGACGAGCTTGGTCGGCCAAAACAGAGACAATCTCCTGCCCCCGTCTCCAAATCCCCAGCTTGACCGGCTGATTCAGATTTGTTTCGTCATAAATCCATCCGACGATCTGGGTGCGGTCAAAAACATCGATGTGATAGGCATATCCCATGAATTCTCTCCAGAATCGCTTTGGTTAAAAGCAATCCGACAAATCAACACCGCCCAGCCAATGCTTGACGACGCTGCCGTTGCCATCTTTCCAAAACTCTGCAAAAGCCTGTTTGTTCTTATTCGACCAAGGAGCATCTTGATGCGGACGTTCTTTGCGCAAAAGCACATCCCGAAAAAATTCCGCCGCCATTTCCGCACCCTCCAGCATCTCCAAATGGCTTTGCTGTTGAATCGTGTTAGAGCCATGAATGCGGTAACTGATCAGATTTTTTTCCACCAATGCAATCGACGTGTAATCCATGCTGCGCAGAAAAAAATCATAATCATGAATCAACGTGTAGGGCCGAAATCCGCCAACTTTCTTCCAAAGACGTTTGGTCATAAAAAGATTGCCGGTCGTCACTCCGATATTGTGAAAAAGAAAACTAAAGCCAACCGACTTGCGAGCCCGATTGATTTCCTGAACATACCAATGACGAAAAGCATGCGAATCTGGCAAAGCCTTACCTTGGGCATCGACATGTTCAACCCAGCTAATGGCCAATTCTGATTTTTTTCGTTTGGCCGCACTCAGCAGCTCAGCCAACCGGGAAGTTTCGTAGTAATCGTCTGAATTCAGAATGGAAACCCATTCCGATCTGGCCATTTCAATACCTTCGTTTAAAGTTTCATGCGCCCCGCGATTGGCCCGATAGTGGGTCACCAGTTTGATTTTTTTCGCATCGAAAAGCGGACGGAAGGCCTCGATCCGCTCGGGCGAGCCGTCTTGCGAGCCATCGTCAATGACGATCAGTTCGTCGGGCGCCCGGCTTTGATTGAGCACGGATTCGATTGCAGTCCCAATAAAATCCGCATGGTTGTAGCTTGGAATAACAACTGAGATCGAATCAGGCATTGACTCTCCTCATGCGATACAGACTGACAATGCGAAGGCGATTGAAGTACTGTTTCGAAATCGCTTCGATGGAGTGATTTTCTTTCACATAGTTGAAAGCATTTTTTCCAAGCATTTCTGCTTTTTCGGGGTTCTCAAAAACGAATCGCATCTGTTCGGCCGCGTCTTCAACATCGGGATCGGCCCAGCGAGACCCTTTCGGATAAGGAAAGAATTCATCTTTCATCGTTGTCATTTTGAATTGCACCGGAAGCCCGGTTTGGTTGGAAAGAAAATCAGCTGAACCAGAATAATTTGTTCCGATAACCGGCTTTCGCAGAGCCATCGCTTCCAAAAGATTCAAGCCAAATCCCTCGGCCCGATGCAGGGACACACAGCAATCGGCCTCGGCCTGAAGATTCAGGTATTGGGAAGAATCCAGGACCGAATCCACGATCTGGATCCGTTTTTCCGTCCCAACCTTTTTCTTCAAACGCTCCATCAGCTCCGGGAACTTTTCACCACGCGAACACTTGATCACCAACCGGACGGATTCCGTGCCTTTTGGAAAAGCACTGCGGAAGGCTTGAACAACACCTTCTGGATTTTTACGTTCATATCCGCTGTCAAAATCAAAGGAACAGAAGAAGGTAAAAGGCCCGTTCTTTCGCTTGGCCGGTTTGAAATCCAAATATTTGTCAGGAACCGGATGAGGCATGCAAACGACCGGAACCGGACTGTGCGCGCCAATACTGTTCTGGCAAAAACGCGAGGGCGTCCAAATCTCTTCGAAAAAACGGAACTGATCGGCAAACTGGCGCGGAAACTGATCCAGCTCCCAAACCCAGTAGCCGATATTGATCCGGTTTGTGAACATCTGACCCAGGAAAGTTCGATCCAACTGTCCGACATCGATCGCATTCAAGTGAACCAGATTCATCGAGAATGTCGAATTCACCGAATGATCCATCGGCAGACTCATATCTCCCCGATAAACATTCTGGCTTCTGTGATCGCGAAAATGAAACAGCTTCACCGGCACTGCCGCTGATTGCAGGCAGTCGATCGATCTTCGAACAGATTGGCCGACACCTTTTTCCGATCCTAAAAAGCCAATGACATTCACGCCGTAACCCAGCACCGGAAGACTTGCTTTTCTCAACTGAAGCTTAGAGCTTTCACTTTGCAAAAGAGCGCGAGCCTGAGCAAAAGAAACTTTCAGCACCTTCCCCCAGGGTTTGGTGAACTGAAATTCACGGATACCGTTGGCAATGGCCCAGTCGACAAATCCAATTCGGGTCGCGAGTGAATTGAGATCCTTGAAATTGTCCCGCAAATCGCTCCGTGAATTGTAGAATGCACGCAAGATCGGCGAAAGACCGTCAAAATCGGGTTTTACCAACCAAGAAAAAAATGATTTCGCCCCGGCTGCTTCGAATGGATTTTGAAAGGCTGACGGTGAACGGGCGACACACTGATTGTAAATCTCGCGGGCCATATCCGGAATATCAATTCCATTTGAAAAATGGGTGAATGGCTTTTCTTCACTGGCGAACTCGAGACTGCCATTTTTCAATAAGATCTGAAAGTAGATGTGAAAAATCTTTCGCAGCTCGGGCATTGTCGAGAGCGTGTGGCGATTCTGATGTACCGAAAGCTCGCCAGGCCGGTCCATTCGCCAACCGCTGAAGTGGTAAACGACGAGGTCTTCGCCGTTGACTTTGACTTGACCCCCGGACCGAGAAAAGTGCCGTTCATGCAAATTCCAAAAAGCGACGTTATATCCCGGATGCAAAAGAATGTGAGTCTTCGGAAAAAGACTTGGAACCAAATCGATCCATTTTTGATCGTCAAAGTATCCGTCAGAGAAACTGCGAATGCATTTAAAGAACGTTCGCTCACGCCACCAATTCAGAAAATCCAGGCCTTCTTTTTCCCGCGACACCGCAAAGAATCCCATATTGTAAACGCCGCTAGAAAGAATACGCCCTTCCGATGGATTCAAGCCGTCGTTCAAAGTTAACGTCCGGTCAATCAAATGCGGTGTGATCACAACTGGATGGTGATCGAGCCGACTGAGGACTTCTGTCATCGGCGCAAAGACCATCATATCGGAATCGATGTAGATAACTTTTTTTAGCTTTGGATTTTCTTGAAACAAATGCTCGGCCAAAAAAGGTTTTAAAGCGCAGCACAGATTGAAAACCGGCAAACGGAAAGCCAGCTGAAGAAGCTCGGGATGAGCTTCAGAAAGATCATCAAAGAAAACAACCTTGATACCTTTCGCTTTGAATCGGCTTTTTTTCAGATTTTGACCAAGAAGGAAAATAAATCCTTCAAGCTTGGGATCGTTCGTACAAGCTGATTGAATCGCGGTCGATGCCTGCGCAAAATAGTTTGGAGTTGCAACAGTGAAAACAGCCGCTGGACCCATAGCTACGTCATTCCCCTCATAATCCTCAAAACAGTAGCGATGGTCCTTTTGAAATGCAACAGCTGTAAACCGCCGCCAGAGGCTGAACCAAGGGAATCCGGCGCACAGCAGCGCAAAGAAATCATCAAGCGATCAGTCGACAAAAATTCATTCTAAATTTTGACGACTGTCGGATACATTAAATTGTGCAGTCAATTGCGATTCTCACACCAGATATCATGGGACCGATTGCCAATGGCGGTATTGGAACGGCCTTCTATTATCTTGCGCGCCTTCTCTCACAAACGGCGAAGGTAACGATCGTCCTTGTTCCTGAAAATCAGATTTCCACTGTCGAACTTCAGAAGTGGCAGAAATATTATCAACACCTTGGCATTGAATTGGCTGTTCCAACATTTCCAGATCCGGCAAATCCGGTCGATCTGATCTGCACTCCAGAAGCCAAACGCAGTTACAGCACTTATCTCTACCTCAAGTCCCGACACTTTGATGTCGTTCACTTTCCGGATTATCTCGGTTTGCCGTTTTATGCACTCAATGCAAAAAAATCCGGACTGGCTTTCCAAACAACCTCTTTCGTCGGTCATTTGCATGGAAACACGGCCTGGCATCTCGAGGGCAGTCATCTGGCGGCATTTCAGCAAATGCATTTCGAAAGAGAGTTTCTCGAATCCGAATCTATTCGTAGATGCGACGTCGTCGTCAGCCCCAGTCAGTATATGCTGAACTGGGCCCGACAAAAAGGTTGGATTGAAAATCAACCTGCATTCGTTATTCCACATGCTCCGATTCCAGATATTGCTGAAAAAACCCCAGCACCACTCTCGGATATTCAGGCCGTCGCATTTATCGGACGCCTCGAGGATCGCAAAGGCATTCGCCAGTTTTTAGATGCCTGCCGATACCTTCCGAAGAATTTGAAAATCAAAATCATCGGTAAACACGGAGATATCCAAGGACAAAGTTCGACGACCTATCTGGCCAATTACTGCGCCAAAGAAAACTTGCTGGTGGATATTCGGACCGACGCCACTCATCTGGAAATTTTAGAAATCCTTCTGCAACGCAACTGCCTGGCTGTGATTCCATCGCTGCTGGAAAATTTGCCATGTATTATCTTTGAATGCCTGGCCACCGGAACACCGGTTCTCTGGACGGATCGCGGTGGCACTTACGAGCTGTTTCAAAATGGAAGAGACGATGGATTTCAGATTCAATGCACAGCCGAATCCATTGCTAGAACAATTCAAAAGTTTTTCGCGGGCGAGCTGACTCGGCCTCAAACGCTTTCTCTGGCGGCCCGCAACTCTTCGCAAACCTGGTTGCAACTGCATCAGGACCTGGCGGAAATGCAAAGAAAAAAAACGAAGGCCACAGATTTTTTGAAAGACGGGATTTCCATCATCATTCCGACCAAAAATCGTCCGGGATATCTTTTCAAATGTCTCGAGTCTTTTCACCGACAGACCTACAAAAACTTTGAAGTGATTATTGCGGATGACGATTCAGCTCCTGAAGCTCAAAATCACAATCGAAATATAGCCCATCTCTTTGGAAGCCAAATGGATATCAGCTATCGTTTCGGTTCCTTCGGTGGTCCTGGCTGCGCCCGCAATCAAGCGGTTCAGCAAGCCAAACATCAGCTTCTTTTCTTTTTCGATGACGACAATCTGGCCGATGAAAATCTGCTGGAAAATCTTTTAAAAGCCAAACTTCGGACGGGTGCAGATATCATCACGATGCCCTATGAAATTCGCTATGCGGATCGCCCCGATCATCCACGCAAGACCATTTGGGTGCCCCTGGGCGGCTGCCTGACGCTGGCACCATTTTCAAATATTCTGGGCGACACGGCGGCCTTGATCGACAAACAGCGGTTCTTAGCCATCGGCGGGTTCAATCCCGATTTGGAAAAAGACGAAGACTGGGATTTCCACTGGCGAGCCATCCGTCATGGCGAAAAAATATTCGTTTTGCCGGACGAGCTTTTCACCTATAGCATTCACGGCGAAAACAGATCGCTTGTGCCAAAGTCCCAACAGGCATTTCCCGCTCCGACTCATCAGTTCATTCACGAGCTGCCTCAAGACATTAAACCCTTTATTCAGGCTTTCATTTGGGACTACAGGCAGCGACAGACGGATCTCAGCAAACCTCTGCCTTCATTGGCGGAAGCTCCCTGGAAACAGGCCTTCAAGATTGAGAATCCGCAAATAACCGGAAATCGGGACTGTCATCATCTCGAATTTTCCGAGGCAATTTACATTCATGCCCATGCCGGAGATCCTTATCTGCTGTTTCAGTCAAAAGGACAGAATTCGAAAAAGGCCTTTCTCTACTTCCAGATCCTTTGTCAACGAGCCGGCCAACTGCAAATATATTTCCGCCGCAAAAATGCTCGTCCTTTCGAACAATCCACAGAATTTTCAGAAAAAGATGTCATTCACTATCCGGTTGAAAACGGCTGGAACGAGGTGCAGCTGGAAATTTCAGAATTTGACCCCACCCAGTTCCGAATTGATTTTGGCTCGGAAGCAGGCGACTACATCCTTCGCAATATTAAAATTTTATGTTCCAGCGATCTTTCGGGGCACCCGCTGGATCGATGGACTGTGATTCCTTCCGGAACCAAGCTTTCGGGCCAGTGGAATCCCATTCCTGTCGATTTCCAGATTGCCGATATGGTGGATCTGACGATTCGCTCGAAGCCAGCCGATCAAGGATTTGTTCAACTGTCTTCGGTTTCCGAAGATCCCCAGATGATTTTTTCAGTCGGAGAAAAACGCGAACATTTGTTTTCCGTTTTTGATATCGCCATTCATGTTCCGCATGAAACCGAAATGCAAATTTTTGCCGGCCACTCGGACAATGGGGATTTCGAACAAGCCAGCGTCACATCAATCAATCTGAAGCCCGGCCGAAACCACATCCAAGCGGTTTGTTTTTCTTCAAAACCGGTCCGCAAATGGAGACTGGATCCGGCCAATCAGGCGATGGATTTAACGATCGAGCATCTGAATATTCTGGATCCAGCCAGCCCTCGCCCCTTGGAGCTGACATAAGTTTTTCCGCAGATGGCAATTTCTCGCCGCTCCTCGAGCTAATTTTGTTTCCAATGGACGGGCTTCGTGTCACTTTATCCAGATGCAGGCCCGAACCATCAGCCGTCAAGCATTGGCACTGACGAAAGCGAATTTGAAAGCTCGATACCGCTCGACATGGAGTGGATTTTTGTGGGTCGTGCTTTTTCCAGTGCTCATCTATAGCGCCCAAAGCTTTGCGTTTCATTATATTTTGAAAATCAATGTCGAGAACTATCCCCTATTCTTGCTGACGGGTTTGCTGCCGTGGATTTTCTTTTCGACATCTGTCGATATGTCGACTGGCGCCTATCTCTACAATGGCCGGCTGCTGAAATCTTTTCCGATTCATCCACTTAGCATCGTTTTTTCCCAGATCGCCGATAACTTTATTAACTACTGTGCGGCGTTTGTGATTTTGCTGGTCCCGCTGACGGCCTATTCGCAGTTTTCGCCTTTCCGCTGGCTGCTGATCATCCCGCCCTTCATTTCGCTTTTTCTTTTCGTCGTAGGCTTTACCAATTTGGTCGCAACCTTGAACGTCTTTTTCCGCGATACCAAATTTATTCTCACCTTTGTGATGCAGATTTCTTACTTCATCACACCGATCTTTTATCCGAAGGATCTGATTCCCGAGCCCATGCTGTGGCTGCTTGTGATCAATCCATTTTATTATATTTTGCAGCCCTTTCAGCTTCTGTCGGCGTCGACGGTTCCGACCCAGCAGTACACGGAAAATCTTTTGATCTCGTTTTTGATCGCTGGTTTCACTTTGACCTGTTCAACACTTTATTGGAAATGGAAACGCAATGAGCTCTACTTCCACATCTGAGCCACTGGTCCAAGTCCAAAACCTGGGCCTGTATTTCAAAGTCAAATATCAGGGACACACGACCTTCCGGGATCTATTCGTTCAGGCCGCGTCCAAGCCCATGGATTTTTTCTTCAAAGCTCCCAAGCAATTGGTTCTGTTCGACAATCTTTCTTTTAATATTCACCATGGCGAACGCGTCGGCCTTCTCGGCGTCAACGGCACCGGCAAAACTTCTTTGTGCCGCTGCATCTCGAAAATCTATGCTCCTTCTAAAGGACGCATTATAGCCCCTAAGAATATTCGCGCCGTTTTCGACACGGCCATCGGTGTGCAGCCCGAATTGACCGGCCGGGAAAATGCTCAGCTGCTGGTTGAATTTATTTTTCCGCAGATCCCTGACGAGCATGACGACATTATCAAAGAAGCACTCGAGTTCTCTGAGCTCGGACATTTCGTCGACGTGCCATTCAAGTTTTACAGCAACGGAATGCAAGCGCGCCTTTGCCTTTCGCTGATTTCCGCCCGTCCCTGCGAGCTTTTGATGCTGGACGAGGTTTTTGACGGAGCTGATCAATTCTTTCGAAAAAAAATCGCTGCCCGCATCCGCAACATCATCGACCAATCTGGAGCGGTGATCTTCGTCAGTCACTCGACCGACCAAATCGCCGAGGTCTGCAACCGAG